>JAKACX010000098.1 GCA_021821055.1 Bacillota bacterium | reverse complement strand
ATCGATGCTGTTTGTAATCTTGATGGGGGTCCGTTCGTCCGTTCGGACCTTCATCCATATGACCGCCACAAGGAGCATAAAATGCACATGTCGCCCGGACGGCTGTCCCGGCTTTAACATAGAATCGTCCTCCCGAGAATGGGACAGCCACGAAAAAAACAACCAATCTCCTGTAACCTAAGGCGCTTCTTTGTCGTCATAAGATGTGGGAGCGGACGATGGATTCGCCATGGCAAAGGGGCAGTATTTCATGGACCACACACACGCACGGAATCAGCATCGGACATGGCGAACGACCGTTCCAAGACAGTTCGCAACGGGGCGTCTTCTTGCGCCCATGCGCACCCATGATGCAGAGCCCGTCAGTCGGGATGCGCCGCCCTCAGCACATGCGCGAAGGTACATGCCGGGACTCGACGGACTGCGCGCATTGTCCGTTCTCGCCGTCATCGCGTACCACTTGAACCTCCCGTTCGCGCCCGGGGGGCTCCTTGGAGTCAATATATTCTTCGTGCTATCCGGTTACCTGATCACCGATATCCTGCTCGATCAGTGGCGCCAAGACAGGCGACTGGACCTGCGCAACTTCTGGTTGCGACGGGCGCGCCGACTGCTGCCGGCCCTCTTTCTGATGCTTGTTGCGGTGGTGGTTTGGCTCGCCCTCGTTGATCGCGCGCAACTGCCCTCGCTGCGCGGAGATATCGTCGCCGCCGCGCTGTATGTCAGTAACTGGTGGCTGATCTTCCACCACGTGTCCTATTTTGCCCGCTTCGGCCCGCCGTCGCCGCTGACCAACCTGTGGTCACTCGCGGTGGAGGAGCAGTTCTACCTCGTCTGGCCGTTGCTGCTTGCGTTCGGGCTGCGGTTTGTGCGACGGAAAGGTTGGCTGATCGGCCTCATCCTCGCGGGCGCCACCGTCTCCGCGGGCGCCATGGCCGTCATTTACCAGCCTGGCGTCGATCCCAGTCGCGTCTACTACGGGACGGATACGCGCGCCTTTTCCCTGCTAATTGGAGCCGCGCTGGCTGTTGCATGGGCCAGTCACACACTCCGCACGGAACTGCCGGCGCGGGCGCGACGCCTGCTGGATGGGAGCGGCGTCGCCGCCTTGCTGATCGTTCTGGCCATGATCGTCTTCACCAATGAATACCAAACCTTTCTCTACCGCGGCGGCATGGTTCTGCTGTCGATCGCGAGCGCTGTCGTGATCGCCGTGCTCGCGCACCCGGCCAGCCGCCTGGGCGCGCTGTTCGGCCGCCAGCCATTGCGCTGGCTCGGCGTGCGGTCATACGGCATCTATCTCTGGCACTATCCCGTGATCGTCCTCACGAGTACGGCCGTCAACACCGGTGGATTTGACGCGCCCCGCGCCCTGCTGCAGGTCGCTGCAACCCTCGTCCTGGCCGATCTGTCGTGGCGGTTTGTCGAGACGCCGATCCGGCGCGGGGGCGTCGGCAGGTTGTGGGCCCGGATCAACAGGACGGCCGATCCGCGAAAAGTCCGTCGCTTCGCGCTGGCGACCGCAGTTTTGCTGGCGGCGTCGATCCTCGGCGCGGGACTGATGGGCAATGTGTCCCGGACGGCCGCCATCGCCGCTCCCGCCCCTGCGGGGACGCCGGCGGCATCATTGCCAGCCAAGACAGCGGAAGCCCCTGCGGACCCGGCGGCGCATGCGCCGCATGCTGCATCCACGACAGATGCGGCACACGCTGCACACACAGCATCCGCGCCGGTTAGCGCCACAGGAAGCCAGTATGCAGCGCGCTTCACCGCGACGCCCGCTCTCGCGACCGCGGCGAGGGGCGCTTCATACGGCCGGTCCCGGACAACAGGCGGCGGAACCAGGGAGTTGCTGGCCGCGGCGGCGCTGCGGCGTCGCCAGTTTGGCAAGACAGTGACCGCCGTCGGCGACTCCATCATGATTGACCTGCAACCGTATCTCCAGCGCTTCCTGCCCGGAATCGTGGTGGACGGCGTGGTGGGACGGCAGATGTACGACTTGGGTACGACCCTCGAGCAACTCAAGAAGCGCGGCGAGTTGCGTCCGCGCCTGGTTATTGAACTCGGTACGAATGGTTCATTCCAGAAGGGGCAACTGGTGGCGCTGTTGCGCTCCCTGCATGAGCGGCAGATCATTCTGGCCAATACGCGCGTTCCGCGCCCCTGGCAGAGTGTCGTAAACACCATGCTGGCGCAGGTCGCACGGGAGGTTCCGCACACCACCCTGGTCAACTGGTTTGCCGCGAGCGCGAACCACAATTCCTACTTCTACCCCGACGGCGTCCACCCCGATCCGCAGGGTGCGCGCGTCTACGCGGCATTGATCGCGCACGCCCTCACAGGCCGCGCCGTCAAGTGAGGCATGCGTCATATGGCCCCCACCGGTCACGCTCGGGAGACACTATCATGAAAATGTCACCGTCTGAGCCTGTGTCTGGGGATGGCCCACATGCTGTGCCCCTGCTCAAACAGCGCGGCTGCGCCGCGGCGAATTTTCATCCTTCGTTGGAGGCGCGCCCGCGCCATGGGAGCCTAATCGAGATCACCCTTGCGCCGGAATGAAAGTCAGAGTATTATCTACTAAAAAAAGATAATTATAGTCGACAGTGGCTTGATGGTACGAAGTATTGAGCGAGATGCAGGATGCTACACACACGGCGACGTACAGGAGAATTTGGACAGCGTCGTGTTGTAGGTGAAGTGGAGAGCGGGTGACCACTGTTATCGATCCTCTACAGGAAATTGAGCGAGATGCTTCTAAGCAAACCCCAGTGATACTAAGTGCCAGGAATCTGACCAAGACAGTCGGCGGGCGTGCTCTGGTTGAAGATGTCTCCTTTGACGTACGGCAAGGGGAGGTTTTTGGACTTCTGGGACCAAATGGCGCCGGCAAAACGACGATCATTCGTATGCTGACCGGTTTGATGCGGCCAACTGCAGGGAACGTAACCATCATGGGGAGAGACATTCGCCGTGAGTTCGCACGTGCTATCACACATGTTGGTGCGATCGTGGAGAGCCCGGATTCATTTCGTTTCCTGACCGGAATGCAGAATCTGCAGCAGGTTATCCGGCTATCGGGGAAGGACATT
>JAKACX010000050.1 GCA_021821055.1 Bacillota bacterium | reverse complement strand
TCGTTTTGCGCGCTCCCCATCCCGAAACGGACCTTCGTTGCAACCACGTAGTCATGGCGGTTCTTGTTCTTCAGCCAAGATCCGACGATCTCCTCGGAGCGCCCCTGCGAGTATACGTCCGCCGTGTCGATGAAGTTGCCGCCGGCCGCCACAAAGCGGTCCATCATATCGTGGCTGTCGCGCTCATTCATCTCTCGTCCGAAGGTCATGGTCCCGAGACACAGTTCGCTCACCTTGAGTCCTGTCCTACCCATGAATCGATATCTCACAATCATCGCCTCCGTTTCGCGTTGCTTGCTTCGCACGATACACTCGCTATTCTACCGGAAATCGCTTTCATTCGAAAGAAGTTACAGTGCGGTAAGCTGATTTAGCCAGTGATAGCACCTTCAAACTATGAAGCGCTGGGCCGCGCGGCCTGTTCGACCACGCGGCTGGGCGAAACCCATTCCAGGCGCACCAGTCTCATTTGGTCTTGGGCAGATGGACGTTCGCCGGCATTGGGTCAAGCCCGTCCGGCGTATTCAGGTATCCGGGACTCGTGCCTTTGACGCCCTTGTGGCCATACTGCCACACGATCTTGTTCGTGTGCGGATTGATGACGATGACTCGATCGTTGTAGTCGTCGTTCGCCACGATGTTGCCGTTTGGCAGCAGCATCGCCAGCGAAGGGTTGGACAGTTCCCCCGGACCCGACAGCTTGCGGTAGCGCCACACCAGCTTGCCCTTCGGCGTGACCTCCTCGATCGTGCCCGGCGTATTGTAGTCCGCGACCAGCAGGTTGCCGTTTGGCAGGAGCTGCGTATCCGACGGATAGCTGATGCCCGGAAGGTGCGCGGTGTACAGGAGTTTTCCCTTACTGTTCAGCCGGTCGGCGTAACTGCCGTTGATCTCCGTGATGATCATGCCACCGCCCGGTGTCGGCGTGTCGCCGTTTGGCGCCGTGTAGGTGACCGGCGGATTGTGGGCCTGCACCCCCGTCTGCCCGTACTGTTTGATGATCTTCTTTGTTCGCGGATTGATGAAGAGAACCCGCTGGTTTACGATGTCCGCCACCGTGATCGTTCCATTCGGCAGTTGATACGCGTCGTCGGGCGTGTTCAGGTACCCCGGATTCGATCCCGCGACACCCGGATGGCCATACGTCCAGATGATCTTCTTGGTCGCGATGCTGATCAGGGCGATGACGTTGTTGCTCTCTTCATTGATGATGATGTCCTTGCCGTTTGGCGTAAAGAACGCGTCGTCCGCGCCAAGCGAGTTCGCGTTGTGGGGTCCGCCCGGTCCGCCGATGTGCATCGACCAGACGATCTTCTTCTGCGGCGTGACGATCAACAGGCGGTCATTGCCCCTGTCGGCAATCAGGAGGTCGACGGGCAACGGCCCTGTGTTGCGCGCGTGCACCGGGTGCGGGTGCGGATGAATGGGTGCCGCCACGCTGCTGGGCTGGCCACACCCCGTGATGGCCCCAAGCGACACGAGGGCGACCGCGAACGGCCAGACCCGCTTGTTCCAACGCTTGTTCCATGAGTTGTTTCCCGACATTCAGTCAACCGCCCTCTCCAGCTTTCATCCGCCTCAGCGGAACCAGGTCGTATAAATCACCATCAGATTTCTGCTCAGCGCCGCAAGGTTCGCAGCCGTGGCGCCGCCAACCAAGTAGGTCCCCCGGCCGTCTGACGCATAACCCATATCAGCCAGAGGACTTGGCAGCTTTCCGACGACGCGCACCTGCTTTGTAAGTTCATTGAACGCATAGACGTTTTTTTGCGGAACGCCCGCGAGCGTCTGTCCCCCTGCGACCAGGACATATCCGGGAACGGCCCAGGCCGCCGCCTTGTCGATAGCGATCGGCAGCCGGCCGACGCCTTTTGCCTGCCCGGCTCCAGGCGTGTATTGAAAGATCTCCCTGCTCATTCCGTTTTTTGTCCGTCCCCCGAGAATCCACAGCTGTTTTCCGGACATTGCCACGCCGGCGTAACGCAGTCCGACGGGCAAGCGGAACAACGCCCGCGCGCGCAGCGCAGCGCCCGCACGCGAATAGAGGACGGCCCTGTCTGCGAACGCGTTGCCGTTGTGCCCGCCGATCAGGAGCGCGCCTCCAGCGTAAGGCGCCATCCCCGCGTCGGACAAGGGCATCGGCAACTGGCCCACCACCGCCGCGCCGGGAGGCTTCACCTGCACGATCGTGTCATAGGACGTGGCCTGTCCACCGCCAAACAGATAGAGGTTCGTTCCGATCCAGCTTGACGCCGCATCGTGCGTCGGAATCGTCAAGTGCGCCAGGAGTGTCTGGCGCGGAAACACCTGCCTGACATCCGTGACCGACTGCACCCCGCTGTAGCCTCCCACCGCATAGAGCCTGCCGTTATGGATCGACAGGGAGACGCCGACCAGCCCCTGCGGCAACACATTGCGCACCACGGAAAAACGCACGTACGGCCATGCCGGGTTCTTCGCAAGCGACCCGCGGGGCTGCGGGGCCCGCGCGGCGCTGGCCCCGGCTGTGCCGGGGAAGACAGACCCTCGATGTGCAAACAAGAGGATCGCACCCGTAACGAGTGCGATCGAAAAAAAACCGACCGCCGTGACACGCAGTAGCTTGATACGCCGCACCTCGTTCACACAGGCTAAGGAAATCGCACTCGCAGAGATTCACTCGGGTACCGCGTGCTAATACCGTACCAGAGAATCCGGGCGGCTAACATTAGATTTTGATTATAAATAGGTGAGAAAAACACAACCTTGTCCGGGCCGTCGATCGAGCAGGACGCCGCGCTCCCACTATGCGCGTCAGCGTCCCGATCCGCTGCGCTCCTCCTCTCCTCCCGCTTGTCCTCCGGCCTCGTCGCCCGCCTGCGCGGCGGATGCCGTGTCGCCCGGTACTGCGTCCGTCGCGCCTGTCACCACTGCCGCCAGCCAGCGCTGGGCCTCGAGCACGCGGTCCGCACGGCAGAAATAGTAGTGCCAGATCCCCTTTTGTCGCTGCCCGACGAGCCCCGCCTGGCGCAACACAGCGAGATGCCGCGACACGGTCGACTGCGGCAGGTCGAGCAATCCGCTCAGATCCTGCACGCAGACGCCACTCAGAGATTCACCGTCCAGAGTGCAAAAGTGCTCCTTTTGTCCCAGGAGCGCCAACAGGGAACGCCTGGTCGGATCGGCCAGCGCCTTGAAGGCCAGATCGAGTTCAGCGTGCGTCGCAACGCCCCGCTGTGCAGACGTCATTGCCATGATCACCCCTCCTGCATGTTGCTCACAGTCCGCGCCCGCGGGTGCGTTTCCTCCATGCGCACCACCAGAACTCCCGCCGAAATGAGTACGATGCCGCCCACCAGGAACAGACTGCCCTGCATGCCCATGGAGCGGGTCGTGACCCCCAGCAGCAGACCGCCGACCGCGTAACCGCCGTCTCTCCACAGTCGGTACACTCCGAGTACGCTCGCGCGTGTGCGAGGCGGCGCCACGTCCGCCACGGCCGCGTTCAGGTTCGGGTAGAGCAGCGCCATGCCCAGCCCCATGACCAGTGCGGACACCGTCCACCACACGGCCGTGCGCCCGAGTCCAAACGCGAGAATACCCAGGCCGAGCATTGCCATGCCGACCACGATGGGCGGTTTGCGACCGATTCTGTCCGACAGGAGCCCAGTGCCGAACTGCGCCAGCCCCCACGCCATGGCGTACGCACCCGCAATCCACCCGATCATGGCAATCGGTGTGCGCATCTCTTCCAGATAGATGGGCAACAGAGCCCACACCAGGGTATCCGCCAGCTTGTTCGCCATCCCCGCCTGGCTGATCGCCGACAGTGTCGCGTTACCCACCGTCGTGTCCCAGAATATCCGGCCTACACCCGGCTGTACACCACCCTGACCGCTTCCGTCCGGAGCGGTCCAGCGCCCGGAACGCGCCTGAGCCGTGCTCCCCGCAACCGGCCCATCGCCTCGCGTCGTCCCCTGCGCGACCTCCTGCCCGGCCTCCTGCCGCACGTGCCCTTGCGTCTCCCGTACGGCCAGTACGCTGACGCCAAGACCCGCCGCCAAGACCACCGCCCCGTAGATGAAAGGCGCCTGCAGCAGGCCGCTTCGCGCGGCGATGACACCCGTCAGGACGGTCGAGAGCGACACGCCGATGTACCCGGTCGCTTCATTGATCCCCATCGCAAGTCCGCGCTCGCTGGCGCCGGCCAGATCCACCTGTTTGGTGACGGTCATGGTCCAGGAGAATGCCTGGTTGGCGCCAAGGAAGACGTTTGCCACAATGACGGCGGACCACGTATGAACGAACAGCAGCAAAGCGATCATCGGAACGCCGAACAGCCACCCGGCAATGAGCACCGGCCGCCGGCCCAGGGCGTCCGCCATGCGGCCCGCCACCAGATTCAACGCAGCCTTCGTGACTCCAAATGCAATGATAAACGTAAAAATGAGCATGGTCGAGTTGACGTGATAGACGTTCTTGCCGAGCAGTGGCACAATGGTCCGTTCGATGCCCACGGTCATACCGACCAGGACGGTGCCGAGCACAAGCCAAAGGAACTGTGGTAGATTCGCCTTGATGCCCGTTTGCAGCCCACCCTGGTCCCCGCTCTCCGCGTCGTCCCGCTGCGCGCCGTGACGCGCGACCCGGCGCCCGATGAAGCCCGGTCCGTGCTGCGAGATTTTCGCCACGGCATTCACCCCCGTCCCGACACAACGAACGAATCCGTATATGCGGAATCATAGATGTAATATGCCCGATAGTCCCCGCTTTGTCAACGCCGAATTCACCCGGCGCAGCGCCGGCATCGGGGATTGTCCCGTTCGGATTGGTCCATGATCTTGACGGGCTTTATTCCGGCAAAAGTGCGCAAGCGAAAAGCCCGGTCGCGGCGCGTGGAAAAGATGCAAATGGGCCATGCCGCGAACGCTCCCAACACTCCGGCGTCGCGTGTCGGGCTGCCGCACCTGCGCGGCCTTGTCTTGCGACGGCTCCGGCACAGAAGAGACCCAACCCTCGCCGATGTTCTGACGCCGCGGCGCCTGCCTCTCAGCCCCACGCGATATAGTCGCGAAGGAGCAACTCGCGCTTGTGGAGGAGTCCGCGAAGCTGCTTTGCAACGTCGTCGTCGGGAGCGAGCAGCACCGTGAAGATCTCCAAATCCACGGCGCGCAGTCTGTCGAGCAGAGCCAGATGCTCACCTTTTTGCCGCCACACAATGTCCCTCGTCGGCATCGCCTGGCCCTCCAGGCTCACCCGAAGATCTTCGAGGTCGCGGATATGCCGCTCCCACTCCGCGATCTCTTGGAGTTGCTCTTTGGGCGGAAAGGGATTTTCCCGTGTCGGTTCCGGAAGTCCTCTTCTCAGGGCGCTCAGCGCACCGCGCAGCTGCAGCAGATAGTGAGCGAGCGCTTCGCCTGCCAAGTTTCGCAGCCGAATGCTCTGCGCCCTGATCTGATTCTCCAGGTCATGGGTGTTATAGCCCCATCCCGTCATGGCATCGTGGAGCAGGGCGGCAAGCGAATGACTCGGCGCGAGGTCGACACCCTGTCGATTGGCCATTACGGCTTCACAGGCTCCTTCACGGCAGCCATGGATCGGGCCGCACCATCAAACGCCCACTGTGCGCCCATGTGAAACGGTTCGCCCACCGCCATGTTGGGTGCTGAAATCACTCCCCGCTCGGCCATCAACATGGCCACGTAGTAGCGCACCGCGTCGACCTCACTCAGTCCGAAGGCACGCAGGGAAATCAGTTCCTTCATACGCTGGTCCTTGGGAAAGACGAGTACCTTGACATCATTCAACGTAATCCCGTAAACACCCAAGAACTCCTGAAGGTGATCCTTCACCAGTTCCAAAATGTCCGGCATCCGCTCATTGACCTGCTCAAGAGGAGTCATCTGCACCACCTTGTTGATGGATTGTTCAATGACCGGAGCCGCGTAGGCGTCCACTTCCTGGATACTCAGCGTATGTCCGGCAAGGGGCATGTGCTGCACAAGTTTGAGGGCGTCATCCTTGCTGTCGACGTGAATATAGCAATTCACCTCGTACGCCATCTCTGCCATCTCGCGTGAGAACGCGATCCCTTTCGCGTTGAGGATCAGTTTCGCCCGACTGATAAACAGGACCTCATACTGAAACGGGGACTGCCCTCCAAAGAATGCTTGTTGGATCGAGCCGAGCACGGGACGGTCCGGGGTCGTGACCGTGTATTGTCCCGTCTCATAGACATTCAAAATGGCGCCGCGTGATTTCAACACAGCGAAGTGATTGCTCTCCACCGTCAGCAACGATCCGTTCAATATATTTGCGTCAGGGTACCGCCATGCCACAACGCTCGGACCCATCTTCTCCTCCCCGTCATTGCTGAGGGTTGAAATCACCTGCCGAATTCCCGCCATATAAAGTCCCTCCCGAATTTGGGCGAATTGTTGCCGCCTACGAATCCAACCCCCACCATACCGACATCTTGATTTTAGATCATTCACCCTGAAAACGCCATGGCCCGCGTCCAGTGCTCGCGGCTGGATCCGTCCCACAGAATGGCTGAGCCCCGTTGGACAGACAAATTCGATCTCGATACCGGGATGGAGCCTTTGCACGCCCTATCCCACATTCCAGCGCAGCGCCATGAACCCCGCCCCGGATTCCGTCTGGGCCGCCCGTCTGCTGATTTCAAGCTGTGCAGCCGAAGCGGCGTCGCGAAACTCATCCGGACCGACATAAAGTCCAAAGCGCGTCTCGTCGGGAAACCCGATGCCCCCGAGGCGGGCCGCCTCCGCATAGGAGAAAAAGTGCGCGTGGCGGTAGACGCTGGACGCATCGGCATGGCCCTTTTCCGCATACTTCCGGGCCCACGGACCGTTTCCGCCAATCAACCCCGCCACCATGCGCCCTCCCGGTTTCAGCACCCGCAGCGCCTCGCGCAGGACGCCCGCCGGACTCGCCGCAAACTCGAGGACGACGTTACACAGAGCCAGGTCAAATTGCCCCGAGTCAAAGGGCATGTGCAGCAGATCCGCCTGCACGAATGTCGCCCCGGCAGGCGTCTTGCGCCGCGCCACATCCAACATTCCCGCGGAAATATCCACGCCGACAACCGTCAGGCCTTCCTTCAGCAGCCAGCGTGCGTAGGTTCCGGTTCCGCATCCAAGGTCGATCGCACTCTCACCGCGCATCGGCCTCGCCAGATCGCCGATCATCTGGCGCTCGGTCGACTCCACAAAACTCCCGAGCGGCGTCAGGCAAAAGTCGTCGTACGCGTCCGCCTTCGCATCAAAGAGCGCCACCTTGCACCCCCTTTTCGCCACCGTGAGACGAACCGCTCACGCCAACGGATGCAGCGGGATCACCAACAGGCGCCCGCCTTCCTTGACGTGCACCGCGTTGCCCGTCACATCGCTCGTCGGCAGGTGCGTCGGTTGACCCGTGGCCAAGTCAATCAGCCAGACACTCTGCGAGATACCGCCCGCGTTCCCGGCAACGCCGGACTTGTCGTACGCGAGGTAACGCCCCGCCGTGCCTTCGGAAAAGAAAGAACCGCCAAACAGCGGAAAGGAGGTCAGCAGGCGCTGCCTGCCCGTGCGCTGGTCGTACGCGAACAGTTGATTCGTCGCGGGCTGGTTCATGCCGTATCCCGCCCACGACTCGACGTAGACAATCCAGCGATTGCCCGTCGCGCCGAGCATGAAAGGGATAGTCGTACAGCGGCTCGTCCGTCGCGTTGTCCACACGCAGCCACGGAAGCGCTGCCAATTGGACTTGCGAATTCATCACGATCCTGCCGTGTGGTTGTTTGGCCGCGCCACGGTGGTGTGAGCAATGGGCCGCCCACGCAATCCGAGACCACTGTGATCAAGCGCCGCACGGGCCAAGGGGAAGAAATCAGCCGACATCGCGGCCGCTGCCAAGAGCGACGCTCCCGGCGAGTCAAGCTCGATCATGGCGCTGCGGTTGTGCAAATAAATCGCGAACGATCCATCGGCCGCCAAACTGGCCGAGCCAGTCATGCCGCGTGGACCGACGAGGTAAAACCCTGTCTGGGCACTCATCGGAATGAAGTATGCTTCCATCTTCGCGGCCAGGTTCGCCGGCACGGCGGCCCATACGCTGGGAGGGGTGGACAGTGTGGACTCCAGGCTGATTGCGCGCGTCACCTTGACGTTTACCGCCGGGATCCGCGCCCTGACGGCGGCCGACGCGCTCACACCCGCCGGAAGCGGCAGCGCGTGAGCCGGTGTGAGCGTTCCCGCGTCGTACAGCCGCAGGGTCACAGCAGGCTGGACCGCGGCGGCGGATGCGCGAAGTGTATGGTGTGTCTGGACGGACTCTGCGGCAAATGACGGAGTCGCCGCACCGAACAGCAGAGGCAGCGACGCCGCCACAGAGACAGCGACGCCGCCACAGAGACAGCGACGCGGACGGCGTGCGCGCGTGAGAGACGTGACATTCGATGGATCCCTCCCTAAAGGCGGTCTACATTGCACACTGTAGACGGCGTTCAGGATAAAGGGTTACAGCTCGATGACCTGACCCACTTCCACGACCTGTCCCTTGATCCCTTTGCTGCCCAGCGCCGCGACGAACGCCGCCGCATCCTGCCGAATCGGCGGAAATGTATTGTAATGAATCGGAATGACCAGTCCGGCTCTCACCCACTCCGCGGCGGCCACCGCGTCGTCCGGACCCATGGTAAAGTGGTCGCCGATCGGGAGGAAGGCGACATCGATGTCATTTCGCTCGCCAATCAGTTTCATGTCCAGGAAAAGGTCCGTATCACCGGCGTGATACAGCGTCTTACCGCCCAGTTTGATGATGAAGCCGTTCGGATTGCCCAGGTAGATGATCTGTCGCGTGTCCTCGATCGCCAGGGAGGAACTGTGTACGGCCGGTGTGAGTCTGACCCTGCCGAAGCCAAGGTCGACGCTGCCGCCCGTGTTCATGGGGATGGCGGAAACCCCCTGCCCCGCGAAATACCCCGCAAGTTCCGCATTGGCGACGATCGTGGCGTTATTGCGCCGTGCGATCGCGAGTGCGTCCGCCACGTGGTCCGCGTGCCCGTGCGTCAGGAGAATGTGGTCAACCTGGACGTCGTCCGCGCTCGTCTTCGCCATGGGATTCGGGGAGATGAACGGGTCAATGATGATCCTCGCCGACTCATGGTGTATCTCGACGCAGGAATGCCCATGAAACTGAATCTTCAAAATCGTCGCCCGCCTTCCAAATATCCGTGATGCGATCATCGTACCACATCACGCCGTCTCCATCGCGGACTTATCCCGGCTCCCCCGCTTCCCCCGGCGTCAACTCTCGCGCGCCGCCGTCCCCGGCAACGTCCGGTCTCGCGAGCACCCCGTCTCATCGGATCAACTCCTGCATAAGCGTCGTCATCCTATAAACGGATTGCGCGCGCAAAAGGATACGCGACCACGCCACTTTCACCCGGAGAGTCCTCCCCGGTTCATCTCCTCCGGAACGACGCGCTCCAGTCTCAGGGCCAGCATGACCGCCATGGCGGAAACCGCAGCCAGGGAAGCGAACAGGACCCCGCCCAACTGATGGCCCAAGGCCAAACCGGCCAGGACAGGACCGATCAGGGGTCCGACCTGCCATGACGCATTGAACACCGCATTGTACCGACCACGCCGCAGTTCGGGGGCAATATCGTTGATCAGCGGCGCCAGACTCGGCGCGAGCAGTGTCTCGCCAAAGCCAAACAGCGTCAAGGACGCGACGAGTGTGCTCTCCCGCAGCATCCCGCCGGGCACCTCTGCGGACAGAAATGTCAGCAGACACGCCGCCCCGAATACACTGGCGGCAAATGCCGCCGCTCTCGTGCGTCGGCGGCCGCGCAGCAGAAAATGAAGCACGAGCAACTGCCCGACAATGATGATCGACGTGTTTCCCAGGAAAGCGAACCCGACCACATAGGCGGGAACACGCACCGTATCGACCGCCCAGATGGGAAAGGCGACATTCAACTCGGTAACAAGGACTGACGCCAGGAGCGTGTTCAGGACGGTGATCCCGATGAGTCTGCGATCGGACAGGACTTCACGGTATCCTGTGGCACGTCGGGTTGTCCGCCGGTTCGCGCGATTGGCCGCATGCCCGTCCGCATGCCCGGCCTCACGGTCCCCCGTCACCGCACTGGCGTAGACGGGGCCCGGATCTTCTGTCCTTCGTCGCTTCCCCAGGCGGACTTCTCCTGAAAGAACGAGGACCAGCCCAAACACGAGGTATGACGCCGCATCGATCAGAAACAGGATGGGAAGGTTGGCGTTCGGCCGGGCGGCCACGAACATGCCGGCCCCCGCCGCCCCCAATCCCAAACCCAGGTTCTGCAACGCATAGCTCACGCCGAAAATGGCGCTTCGCTGGTCTGCCGGGACAACCTCGGCAAACATCGCAGAGATGCTGTTCCACATGCCGGCAGTACCTGTGCCAAAGACGAACGCTGCGAAGAACGCCCCAGCCGCAGAGTGAACGACAAAAAACGATCCGCTTCCCACAGCGCTCACCAACAGCCACGAAACGACCGTCGGCCCGGTTCCGAAGCGGTCCACAAGCCGGCCGGCGAGAGGAATGGTGAGCAAGCCCGCCGCACTGCTCGTTGCCAGCACCAGCCCTGCCGTCGACAGGTTTATGTGTCTTGCCTCGTGGAGAAAAATCATCAAAAAGGGAAATGTCATGCCGGTCCCGATCTGGGACAGTGTGTTCCCGAACAAGAGTCGCCAGGCCCGCCGCGAAAGAGGCGGTATGATCCCCCGATATCCCGAATCCGACAATGATGACAATGATGACGCCCCCCTGCACCCGCCCAGGAGCAATTTCCGTCGGGTCTGCTACGCCACGAGATCTTGTTGTGGTTGAAACTGGGGAGCCTGACATGTTTGCCGCAGAATCGCAAAAATTGCGCGCCGCCGTCCTGGAAGCACTATGAGTGATGGTCGCACGGCGGATCATTCGAGTGATTCGACCGATCGCGCTTATTGCCCGTACTTGCCGAAGCTCACGGGCTCCTTCAGCTTCATGACAGTTTCCAAGTCGACATCGTACACGGTGCCGTCAACGTGAGCTCATTTCCCATGCGCGAAGCTCCTTTCATACCCCATGTGCGGCCCTCGGCAATCGTTCTGCCTGCCACAACGGCGTCAACTCCGCCTGTTTGCCTCTTGCTTCAGCCACCAGCGTATTCCCCTGCCGGCAAACGGCTCAGTGGCAAACCGGGGAATGACGTGCAGGTGTGCGTGCGAGATCTCCTGCCCGGCGACCGGTCCGCTATTCCAGCCGATGTTATAGCCGTCGGGAGCGTACTTGTCATCGAGCAAAGCCTTGACCCGCTGCAGAAGTCGGCGCGTGTCGGTCCATTCTTCCTCGGTCAGGTCGAAGACGGTCTCTCGATGCAGGCGCGGAATAATGAGCCCGGAACCGGTCAATACGGATTGCGGAACCTGCGTGAACACGCAGTGGTCACTTTCCAGTACAATTCCGCTCAACTGGGGAAAACAGAGATCACAGCCCACCGTCTACATCCTTTCGCCTGCGTTCTAGCGCTCCCCGATCGCGTCAGAATTCCATTTGCGCCGCTGGGAGTCCGGAGAAACCGCTCTCATCCATGAGTTTGATATCCTCGTATGGCGCGTATGCGTGCTTGTCGATTTTGCGGTACACCCGCACATACTCCACCTCGAAGGTTGGAAACGGAGCCAGACCGCCTAGCGCGGAAACCTTCATCTCGCTCAATTCCGCCTCAGTCATGCCCCAGTGCGTTTGCCCGAGTGTCAGATGCGGTACATAGCCAGCCAGTTCGCGATACTCTGCGATCAGTTCCGGCGCGGGCGATACGGCATCCACAAGCCGCTGGTGGAGTTCACGTATCCGGTCGGAGTCCACGCTGAGATACGTGACGACTCCGTCGAATGACGCCGGCACGCTGATGGACACCCGAAAGCGCGGAAAAGATGCACAGATCGTTCTAATTATCGGCAACCAGGCCATATCGGTGGCCAAACCGCTCTGCGCCTTGACCGTTATGTGTGGCTCGACGACGTCACACAGACCGTTCCCCTCCCACCGTTTCTGGAAGGCGACGATCCGTTCCCGGTATTCATCCGGTGGCACGATCCCGATGAAGTATTGCATTCTACACCTCGCCAGTTGCTTCTCGGGTTAACCAGCCCGGACTGTGCGCCCAAACAGGGACAATTTTCATGTTCGTCGGGTGATCGAAAGAAGACGATCATGCGGGGGCTATTCGGGTTCCACGCCGTCCACTGCGCATCCACTCTCTCGATATAGTACCACTCCGATGAAGGATCGAGCAGTCGTCCATCGAACGGGGTGAGTGCATCACGGACAGACGATCCGGTAAGCCGTGCATAATTGGATGCGGTTTCGCACAAGCTGGGAAAAATTCATATACTATCTTGTGGAATATATCAAATAAACCATAAAATTACGGCAAGATAACCCGGAAGGAGATCCGCGACGCATGTTGAACGCCATCTTGGTTGGTCTGGCAACATTCACTTTACTCGGGCTGACAGGCGTCTTGTTCCTTCCAAAATTCATCCGTCACCAACTGGAGCAACACCTAAAGCAGGCCACTTCAGGACTGTTTACAGAATCCTACACGAAAAACATCTTTGAAGGCGTCACCGCCTTGAGAAAATTCGGGCTACAGTGAGCGGTGGAAAACGAACTGCGATTTCATCATCCCGCGACATTGTTGAAACCCATCGGCACACACCGTCCATTCCCCCATTTTGACGGACTGTTATTCTCATCCGCCCAGTTGCACCGTAGGGCATTGAACGATTCAATGACCAGCGCCATGGGCTACGGCGTCGCATTGAACAAACCGTTTGCAAGGGCGATTGCAAAAGGAACCGCTTTGGCGGGGACCGCCTTCAACACCGGACAGGGGCCGGCTCTGCGAGAGTTTCGTGAACTTGCCCACCGCCTGGTTGTTCAATATCACGGCGCCGCCTGGAGACCGCCGGACGAGATTCTGAGCGTTGTAGACATGATTGAGATCCGCTACGGGCAGGGGGCGAACGCCGGCTGTGGAACGGCGATCTCAGGGGATTCTGTCAATCCCGAGATCGCAGAGGACATGGGCGGGTCACAGTCCCAGACCAAACCCGGGGAATTCTACATACCGGCAGGAATACCGGGCATCCACACAAACGATGAGTTGAAGCAACTGGTGAAAGATTTGCGGGAAATCAGCCGAGGAGCCCCCATAGCGATAAAAATGGCGGCGGGAAACGACCTGGAAGCGGACTTGGCGCTGGCGCTGCAGGCGGATGCCGATGTGGTCATATTGGATGGCGCCCAGGGCGGAACGTTTTCATCGCCCGCCATTTTGGTGGACGACTTTGGAATCCCGACCCTTGCGGCACTCTGTCGCGCGGTCCGGTTTCTGCGCGAGAACGGGCTTCGCGACCGGGTCGATCTGGTGATCTCCGGAGGAATCAGGACGCCGGGCGATATGCTGAAAGCGCTCGCTCTTGGGGCGGACGCAATGTACATCGGCACCGCCGCTCTCTTCGCCACGATGCATGCGCAGATCACAAAAGCCGTGCCATTTGATCCGCCCACGCAGTTGGCGTGGGCCACCGGACAGCTATACCCCCTGTTCAATGAGGACGAAGGAGCCGGAAGTCTCGCGAACTTTTTTACAAGTTGCTCGGAGGAACTTAAAATGGGGGCACGGGCATTGGGGAAAACCTCCATTCACGATGTCTGCGCCGAAGATCTGGTGGCATGGGATCCAGAAGTGGCAAGAATCACAGGCGTCCCTTTGACTTGATCAGTCGACCGAACACCCTGCGCACGGTATTCCTCCTCTTCCTCACATGTCCCCCAGACCCCATGGCGCCGGCGCAGGCCCATTTCTCGCGGAGCACCTCCTTCAGGGGTCGCATATCTCTCATTTTTCTGCCATACTCGATAGTGAGACAAATGGACAGTTCCCTTTGTGGGGATATGTTTGATTGGCGATGAAGCCGTTCCCCAGGAGGACACATTCATGCACCTTGGGCACCAGCACGACGGCCACACGCATTCCCACGGCG
Source organism: Bacillota bacterium (assembly GCA_021821055.1). Classification (GTDB taxonomy): domain Bacteria; phylum Bacillota; class Bacilli; order Alicyclobacillales; family SLC66; genus JAKACX01. The sequence continues at coordinate 1,495 of JAKACX010000050.1, read as the reverse complement.
GTGTGGACAGCAGTATTGTGCAAAGCAAAGAGGCCACGAGGGTTCTGCTGATTTCGCTTCTGGGACTCTTGGCAACGGCTGTCGTCCAGGCCATCATTGTCGCAGTCTCGGGCAGTATCGCTCTATTGGCCGACACCATTCATAATTTTGGCGACGCACTCACGTCCATTCCACTTTGGGTCGCCTTCATGTTAAGCCGTCGCGCGCCTACAAAGCGGTTCTCCTATGGATTCAACCGCAGCGAAGACATCGCGGGCATGTTCATTGTGCTCGTGATTGCCATAAGCGCCGTGGTCGCCGGTTACGTCTCGGTCCAGCGCATGCTCCACGAGTCTGCCATCGACCACCTTGGAGCAGTGGCGGCGGCCGCCGTCATCGGCTTTCTCGGCAACGAAGTGGTCGCCTTTTACCGCATCCGGATGGGCAAGCGCATGGGCAGCGCCGCCCTTGTCGCGGACGGCAAACACGCCAAAGTGGACGGGATTACCTCTCTGGCCGTCCTGATTGGCGTCGCGGGCGCATGGCTTGGGTATCCTGTCGTTGACTCAATTGTCGGTTTAATCATTACCGTCATGATCCTCTTCATCGTGAAAGACTCTGCCAAAACTGTGTTCACCCGCATCATGGACGGCATCGAGCCGGAGACCATCGATCAACTCACGGCCTCTGCCGCAAGTGTCGAGGGCGTCCTGACGGTCAATGATGTCAGGGCGCGCTGGTTCGGCCACGAAGTCCTGGCCGAAGTCAGCATCGCCGTCGATTCACACCTGTCGGTGAGCGCGGGCCACCAGATCGCCAGGGATGTGATCCACCGCCTCCTGCATGACGTGGAGCATTTGTCCACGGTGCAGGTCCATGTGGATCCGACGGAGGCGCAGGGCCAGTCTTTTCACTCTAACGACAGTTTCCATAATGAAGGCCGCCAACACGGCCATGGACGCAACAACGGACGTGTACGCCAGGTGCAGCGTGCGACGAAAAAACAGCAGGGCCATGTACATTGATACCGTCGAGGGTGACCGAGATATTGGTGCACAAACTTTCTACACACTCCAGATCGAGAATGAAGGCATACTCAAACAATATGACAAAGGAGGCGAGGGCTTATGATGTACGGCTCTTTCGGAAACGGCGGATGGGGATTTTTCGGCTGGCCCATGATGATGGGGGGAGGCATTTTGGGGCTGGTGATACTGGCCGCGGTTGTGTGGTTTCTGGTTCGCTTGTTTCAAGGACATTCCTTCACGGCTGATGCTCGCCCGGACAGCGCACAGGAGATCCTGCGGGCTCGGTTCGCGCGGGGCGAAATCGACGAGGACGAGTTCCGGTCCCTGTCGGAGAAGCTGAAATCCTGAGCCCCCTTGCGGCGCCGCCAGGCGGGCCTCGGGCGAGTCACCGAAACGTCAGAATGACGTACAAGAGATAGACGGAGGAGAGCCACATCATCACCGCCGAAACCCGGTTCAACACGCGCAGCGACGACTTTCGCAGCGCC
>JAKACX010000049.1 GCA_021821055.1 Bacillota bacterium | reverse complement strand
CAGCACGCCCTTAGGCGTGTATCACATCCAGTCCGAGCGCGGCACGTGGTTCTACTCGACGCAGTATCAGATGGGCGCAAAGTACTGGGTCTCGTGGCTCGGACACGGGATATTCCTCTTCCATAGTGTGCCGATGAACCAGAATGAGCAGGTGTTGCCAAACGTCGCGGCGAAATTGGGACACCCGGCGTCGCACGGGTGTTTTCACCTCACGATTCCGGATGCCCAGTGGGTGTACAACAATATCCCGCAGGGAACGGCGGTCGTCGTGGAACAGGCGCCTGTGGCTCTGCAGTCTGGGGACATCTATCATCCAAGCGTGATCCAACAGGCGGCCGAACAGGGGACGGCGACATCGACAGCGAGCTCGGGGTCGAGCGCGTCCTAAGAGCGGCGGTCGGCGCGAGGGACGGTGCGCCCCGCAGGCGAGGTGCCGCGGGGCGGCAGACGCCTACTGGCCCCGCGAGCCGCCTTCGCGCGATGACGGGCGTCCCGAGCGTGCCGGGCCGCGATTTGGGTCGCCAGGATCCTGGTCTCCGGGCATGCCGCCGCCTGGATTTGGGACGCGGGGATCGTCGTAAGCGGCGCGATTGCCCGTGCGGTTGTCCGGGCGCTCGTGGACATGGGAGGCTGTGGCGGCAAATACGCGCCCGAACAGGCCCTGCTGCGCATCGCGCAACACGCGCAGCCCTGCGCTCGTGACGCCGCCCGGGACCGACACGCGGTCGACGATTTCACTGAGGGCGAAGTGCTCGCGACCGACCAATTGGCCGACCCCGTAAGCCATTTCCCCGACGAGGAAGCGGGCGGCCGCCTCGGGAACACCGTGCTCGATCGCGGCGAACACCATGCTTTCGAGCCAATCCGCCAGGAAGGCGGGGCCGCAACTGGTCAGGTCGGAGTAGATCCGCACCTGCTGTTCTCCGATCGTGTAAGGCGCGCCGATCAGGGAGATCAGGTCGTAGAATTCGTCCGCGCCGTCGTAGGTCAGGCGTTCTCCCGGCATGATGAGCACGATGCCGGCGTGAGCGTATTGTGTCAGACTGGGAATGATTTTCGCGGTGCGACAGGGGGCCGCGCTCTCGAGCCAGGAGAGCGGCGTGGTGCTGTTGGTGGCGGCAAGCCATTGATCCGCGCGCAAGGACGGGGCGATGTATTCAATAATAGAACGGGCGTCCGGCGCTTTTGCGCAGACGAAGATGGCGTCGCAGGCGTCGGCCAAGGCGCGTTGGTCGTCGACGATCTCCAACTGACCGGGGAATTCGCGCGCCAGCGCCTGCGCTTTCCCGCGCGTCCGCGTATTGACGAGCAGCGGGGGAGCCAAGCCGGCGGAGAGCCAGGCGGTTGCGAGCATGGAGCCCATTTGACCAGTGCCGATGATTCCTACCCTCATGGCGGCATCCTCACCTTCGCGCAGGGTACTTTCTGTTCCGTACATGAATATGCATGACCGGATGGCTTTACCCCAAATCGCCGTGAAGCGGCGGCCCCTGCGCCGGGACAAGGTATGGCGGATGTGGGCGCGGATGAATTTTGCGATATGGATGGAGAACGTATTGACGTTCAAGAATGGCAAAGAGTATAGTGTGGTTAATGCGGGACGAAAATTGCTCCACCGGGACGAAAAATGTCCCGGTGGATTGGCCAAGGTCCGGGCGTGACCGGCCAGTGGCCGGCGGGGCGCGGCGAGGCGGTCGCGCCCCGGAGATCACTTGGGAGGCTGACGCACTTGGATCTCTTGCAGATCAGCCAGCGCCTGGCGCCCGAGATGATCGAGCGGCTGCAGGCGCGCTATCGCATACTGCAGCGCATCGCGGTGCAGCAGCCGGTCGGGCGGCGCAGTCTCGCGCAGGTCCTCGGCGTGACCGAGCGCGTGTTGCGCGGCGACGTGGACCTGCTCAAGGCGCAGGGGTTGATTGACGTGGGACCCCTCGGTATGACGGCCACGCAGGCTGGTGAAAGCGTGTTGCGCGACATGGCGGAGGCGATCGCGCGCCTGGAAGGTCGCAGCGACCTGGAACAGCAACTCTCTGAGCGCCTGGGCGTCAGGCGCGTGGTCGTCGTGCGCGGCGACAGCGCGCTTGAACCGACGACGGTGCGCGACATCGCGCACAGGGCGGGCCAGGTCGTGCGCGAATCTCTGCGTCCACCCTGCGCGGTCGCCGTGACGGGCGGCAGCACGATGGCGACGCTGGCCGACGTGATGCCCAAAGCGCCGCACGCGGTGGCGGTCGAGGTGCTGCCGGCGCGGGGCGGACTCGGCGAACACGTGGAGTTGCTGGCCAATACGGTCGCGAGTCAACTCGCCGAGAAGCTCGGCGGCACGTACCGCATGTTCCACGCGCCGGAGTCGCTGAGCGAATCGACCGCGCGAAAGCTCGCGACCGAACCGGCCGTGGCGGCGATCATGGAGCGCATCAGGAACGCAGACATGGTCGTGCACGGGATTGGCGACGCGCTGGCCATGGCCAGGCGGCGCGGGCTTGACGCGCACACGGAGGAACTGCTCGCGGGGCGCGGGGCGGTCGCCGAGGCGTTTGGCTACTACTTCAAGCCGGACGGCAGCACCGTGTACGTGATGCACACGCTCGGGCTGCGCCTGGAGGACCTGGCGCGCATCGGCGTCGTGATCGCGGTCGCGGGTGGGGCGGGAAAGGCGCAGGCGATCTGCGCTGCGGCGAAGGCCTACAGGATTGACGCGCTGGTCACCGACGAAGGCGCGGCGCAGGCGATCTTGCGGTTGTAACCGACATTGACCTGGAGATGATGGATGATGACGATCAAAATTGGCATCAATGGATTTGGCCGTATCGGCCGCAATGTATACCGCGCAGCGTTCAAGCGCTCCGACGTCGAGATCGTGGCGGTCAACGACCTGACAAGCGCCGAGACGCTCGCCATGCTGCTGCAGTACGATTCGGTGCACGGCCAATTCCCGGAAGAAGTGAAGGCGGACGGCCATGACCTGGTGGTCGGCGGCAGGCGCGTCAAGGTGTTCTCCGAGCGCGATCCGGGCAACCTGCCCTGGGCGCAGATCGGCGTGGACGTGGTTGTCGAGTCGACCGGACTGTTCACGAACAAGGAGAAGGCGGAGGTCCACATCACGAAAGGCGGCGCGAAAAAGGTCGTGATCTCCGCGCCGGCGACCAACGAGGACATCACGATTGTGATGGGCGTCAATCACGGTCAATACGACCCGTCGCGCCACCACGTGATCTCGAACGCGTCGTGCACGACCAACTGCCTGGCGCCGATTGCCAAGGTGATCCACGAGCAGTTCGGCATTGTCCACGCCTCCATGACGACGGTGCACTCTTACACGAACGACCAGCAGATCCTCGACCTGCCGCACAAGGACATGCGCCGCGCTCGGGCGGCCGCGCTCAACATCATCCCGACGACCACCGGGGCTGCCAAGGCTGTCGGCCTGGTGCTGCCCGATCTCAAGGGCAAGATCAACGGTTTTTCGATGCGCGTTCCGACCCCAAACGTGTCGGTTGTGGACATGGTGGCCGAAGTGTCGCGCGACGTGACGCCGGATGAAGTGAATACGGCGCTCCTGACGGCGACGAAGGAAGGCTCGCTCAAGGGCTTCCTGGCCTATACGGACCGGCCGCTGGTGTCGTCCGACTTCAATGGCAATCCGCACTCGTCGATCGTGGATTCGCTGTTGACCATGGTGATTGACGGCAATCAGGTGAAAGTCGTCTCCTGGTACGACAACGAATGGGGCTACTCGAACAGGGTGGTAGACCTCGTGGCTTACATCATTGAAAAGGGACTGTGAGCCATGGGTGACTGGAAGCTCGACAAGTTGACCGTGCGCGACATGCCCGTGGCTGGCCGGCGCGTGTTTGTGCGGGTCGATTTCAATGTCCCGCAGGAAGCAGGCCGCATCACCGACGACACGCGAATCCGCGCGGCGCTCCCGACCATCCGCTATCTGGCGGACCAGGGGGCGCGCGTGATCCTCGCGAGTCATCTCGGCCGGCCGAAGGGCCAGGCGTCGGAGGCGCTGTCGCTGCGGCCGATCGCCGGGCGGCTGGCGGACCTGCTGGGCAAACCGGTCGCGTTCTGCCCGGAATCGGTCGGCGAGGTCGCGCGCGAGGCCGCGTTCGCCCTGCGCGACGGTGATGTGCTGCTGCTGGAAAATGTGCGCTTCCACGCGGGCGAGGAGAAGAACGATCCCGCCTTGGCGGCGCAATTTGCGCAGCTGGCGGAGGTGTTCGTCAACGACGCGTTTGGCGCGGCGCACAGGGCGCACGCGAGCACAGAGGGAATTGCGCACATCCTGCCCGGGGTCGCCGGCCTGCTGGTCGAACGGGAACTCGCCGTGATGGGCGGCGCGCTTGCGCAGCCGGAGGCGCCGTTTACCGCGATTATTGGCGGGGCCAAGGTGAGCGACAAGATCAAGGTGATCGAGAATCTGCTGACCAAGGTGGACCACCTGCTGATCGGCGGCGGCATGGCGAACACGTTCCTGGCGGCCCAGGGTTATGCGCTTGGCAAGTCGCTCGTGGAACCTGACCAGCAGGACGAGGCGCGCCGGCTGCTGGAACTGGCGCGCACGGCCGGCGCGATGCTGTTGCTGCCGCGCGATGTGGTGGCGGCCACGGAGTTTCGCGCCGACTCCCCGTCGCGGGTGGCGGATATGGACGATGTGCGCGATGATGAGATGGTGCTGGACATCGGGCCGGCGACGGCGGCGATGTACAGCGACACGGTTGTCCTGTCGCGCACGGTGATCTGGAATGGACCGATGGGTGTGTTTGAAATGCCGGCGTTCGCGCACGGGACGAGGGCTGTGGCCGACGCCATGGCCGAGGTGCGCGGGGTGACGATCATCGGCGGCGGCGACTCGGTTGCGGCCGTTGAACAGGCGGGCGTGGCGGACCGCATGACGCACATTTCGACGGGCGGCGGCGCGTCGCTTGAGTTTCTCGAAGGCCGGCCGCTTCCGGGGATCGAGGCGCTGCGCCGGAAAACGGGGGTGTGAGCGTGGAACACGTGCGACGCAGGCTGATCGCGGGCAATTGGAAGATGTACAAGACCAGGGCGGAGGCGGAGCAGTTCGCGCGGGAGATGCGCGAACTGTTCGGTGTGTCCGGGTCGGCGGCGGCGGATAGCGCGGACAGCGCGGAGGCTGGGCGCCCGGGGAGCGGCGTCGCCGCGGCGCGACCGGAGGCTGTGCATGCGGGGATCGGCGTCTCCGCCGTGGACGCCGTCATCTGCGCGCCGTTCACGGCGCTGCCGGGTCTGGCGGACCTGCTTGCTCCAAGCGGCGTTTCCGTCGGCGCGCAAAACGTGCACCAGAGTGCGGAGGGCGCCTTTACCGGCGAGATTTCCGCCGCCATGCTGCGCGAGCTCGGCTGCGCCTACACGATTGTCGGGCACTCTGAGCGTCGACAGTACTTTGCGGAGTCGGACGCGGCGGTGGCGCAAAAGACGGTCGTGCTGCTCGACGCGGGGATCGCGCCGATCGTCTGCGTCGGGGAGACGCTGCAGGATCGGGAGGCGGGCCGCACGGAAGCCGTGGTTCGCGCCCAGGTGGCGGCGGTGGTCGCGGCGGTGCGGGAACGGGCGGCTGGCTCGGCTGCCGCCGAATCGGTCAGCGGCGGAACGCTCGAGGCGTCCGCGATGGTGTTGGCGTATGAACCGATCTGGGCCATCGGAACCGGACGGTCGTCCTCGGCGCAGGATGCGCAGCAGGTGGCGGGCTGGATCCGGGGTTGGCTGGCGGCCGGCCTTGGCTCGGATGTCGCGGGAGCCATTCGCATCCTGTACGGCGGCAGTGTGAAGCCGGACAATATCGCGGAATTTGTGGCGGCCCCGGACGTGGACGGCGCGCTGGTCGGCGGCGCGAGCCTGGTCGCGTCGTCGTATGCGGCGCTGGTGCGCAGGAGCGGCGGCTGAGCGGGGCGGTGCAGACGGCGGACGCCCCGGGCGGTGCAAACGGTGCAAACGGTGCGGACGGTGCAGACGGCGGACACGTCGTCGCCGTCGCCGCGCACGGCAGGCGCACGGCGTGCAAGGCGCAAGATGTACAAGGAGGCGAGCGCTTGATACAATCGGTGAAACCTGTCGCGCTCATCATTCTGGACGGCTTCGGCTTGCGCGCGGACAGCGCGGGAAACGCCGTGGCGGCGGCGCACAAGCCGAATTTTGACCGGTACCGCGCCCATTACCCGTTCACGACGCTCGGCGCGAGCGGCGAGGCGGTGGGCCTGCCGGACGGACAGATGGGCAACTCGGAGGTCGGCCACCTGAATCTCGGCGCGGGTCGCGTCGTGTACCAGGAATTGACCCGCATCGGAAAGTCGATTCGCGACGGCGATTTCTTTACGAACGAAGCGCTGCAGGGCGCGATGCGGCATGTCGCAGGGCGGCGTTCGAAGCTGCATGTGTGCGGACTCGTGTCGGATGGGGGCGTGCACAGCCATATTGACCATCTGCTGGCCTTGCTCGACATGGCCAGGCGCAACAACCTTGAGCGGGTCTTCGTTCACGCCTTCACGGACGGCCGCGACGTGCTGCCGACGACGGGGCGTTTGTTCATGGAGCGGTTGCAGGCGCGAATGGCGGAACTCGGCGTGGGGCAGGTCGCGACCGTTGTGGGGCGCTACTACGCGATGGACCGGGACAAGCGCTGGGAGCGCACGGAGAAGGCGTACAGGGCCATGGTCTACGGCGATGGCGCCCATGCGCTCGATCCGGTGCAGGCGCTGGAGGAGAGCTACGCAGGCGGTGTGACGGACGAGTTTGTCGCGCCGGCCGTGATGGTGGATGGGCAGGATCGGCCCGTGGGCCTGATCGAGGACGGCGACGCGGTTGTGATGTTCAATTTCCGGCCCGACCGCGCGGTCCAGATCTCGCGGGTGTTCACGGAGGAAGACTTCGACGGCTTCGACCGCGGTCCTGGGTGGCCGCGCGTGCACTACGCGACCATGACGAGATACACCGCGGCGGTCCATTCGCACGTGGCGTACGCGCCCGCGAATCTGGACAATACGTTTGGCGAGGTTGTGGCGCAGGCTGGTCTGCGGCAGTTGCGGATCGCCGAGACGGAGAAATTTCCGCACGTCACCTACTTTTTCAGCGGCGGGCAGGAAGCGCCGTTCCCCGGCGAAGAGCGGATCCTGGTGCCGTCGCCCAAAGTGGCCACGTACGACCTGCAGCCGGAAATGAGCGCGCGCGAGGTCGCGGCAAACGCGGCGGCGCGCTTGCAAAGTGGAGAAATTGACGCGATGGTCTTGAATTTCGCCAATCCAGACATGGTCGGTCACACCGGCGTGATGGAGGCGGCGGTGAAGGCCGTCGAAACGGTGGACGAATGCCTCGGACAAGTGGTTGACGCGGTGGCGGCGCGCGGCGGGGCGGCTGTCATCATAGCGGACCACGGCAACGCGGAGGTCATGGTGGATCCGGAGACGGGCGGTCCCTGCACGACGCACACGACGAACCCGGTGCCCTGCATCGTGACGCTGCCCGGGCTCACGCTGCGGGTGGACGGGGTGCTGGCGGATGTGGCGCCCACGCTGCTCGACCTGCTCGGACTCGCGCAGCCGGCGGAGATGACGGGCCGGACGCTGATTGCCGGCGGACGCTGACGGACGCTGACGGACGCTGACGGACGTTTGGCGCGGCGCTGACCGCAGTGGGCGGCGCGGCGATTGGGACAAGACGGAGTAGGGGTGGTGGCGGAATGACGACGATTTATGATCTTCATGCGCGCGAGGTGTTGGATTCGCGCGGCAATCCAACGGTTGAAGTGGAAGTCCACCTGGAGAGCGGCGAGTTCGGGCGGGCCATCGTGCCGTCGGGGGCGTCGACGGGCGCGCATGAGGCGGTGGAACTGCGCGACGGGGACAAGACGCGGTTTTTGGGCAAGGGAGTCCAGCGCGCGGTGCAAAATGTCGAGGACATCATCGCGCCGGAACTGATTGGCATGGACGCGACGGAGCAGGCGGAGATCGACCGGCTCATGATTGAACTCGACGGGACGGAGAACAAGGGCAAACTCGGGGCCAATGCGATTCTCGCGGTGTCGATCGCCGTCGCGCGGGCGGCCGCGGCAGGGCTTGAACTGCCGATCTACAGCTACCTCGGCGGTTTCAACGCGAGGACCCTGCCGGTGCCGATGATGAATATCCTAAACGGCGGGAAGCACGCGGACAACAATATTGACATTCAGGAATTCATGGTCATGCCGGTCGGCGCCCCGTCGTTTCGCGAAGGGCTGCGCATGGGGGCGGAGATCTACCACCACCTGAAGACGGTCCTGCACGGAAAGGCCCTCAGCACGAGCGTCGGCGATGAGGGCGGATTCGCGCCCAATCTGCGGTCAAACGAGGAAGCGCTCGAGGTGATTCTGGAAGCGGTCGTGAAGGCGGGCTACAAGCCGGGCGCCGACGTGCAGCTCGCGGTCGACGTGGCTGCGAGTGAACTGTACCGGGACGGACGCTACCACTTTGACGGCGAGGGCGTCGTGCGGACGGCGGCTGAACTGGTGGCGTACTACGAGGGCCTGGTGGACAAGTACCCGATCATCTCGCTCGAGGACGGTCTGGCAGAGGACGACTGGGAGAACTGGGCGACGCTGACGCAGGCGCTTGGCCGCAAGGTCCAACTGGTCGGCGATGACCTGTTCGTGACGAACACGACGCGGCTCGCGCGCGGGATTGCGACCGGCGTGTGCAATTCGATCCTGGTCAAGGTCAATCAGATCGGGACGCTGACGGAGACGTTCGACGCGATCGAGATGGCGAAGCGGGCGGGCTACACGGCGATTGTTTCGCACCGTTCGGGCGAATCGGAGGATTCGACGATCGCGGACATCGCGGTCGCGACCAACGCCGGGCAGATCAAGACTGGCGCACCGTCGCGGACGGACCGGGTGGCGAAATACAACCAGCTGCTGCGCATTGAGGACGCGCTCGGCGCGAATGCGCGCTACGGCGGCATGGGCGCGCTCTACAATCTGCGGCGGGGCTGAGACGGCGGGAACGTGGGGGAACGGTGAAAAAAGTCCGGAGCGAAATCCAATGCGGACATCGATATGGACAGGCCTGCGACGGACCGATCGAATTTCACAGTTCTCCTTCGAGACTCGCGGAGACTCTGCCCTGGGCGTCGGGTTCGCGCCCTGGGCGTCGGGTTCGAGAGGCCAGGGAGCAGGCGCACGGCGCGGCCGGACTGCCCGGGTTGGGGTGGGCGGCCGCGCCATGCGACCGGGCCTGGCAAAGACCCCGATAGATGTGCTATAATAAATTCCACTATGGGTCTGCGCGTTAGGGTGGTCTGATTGTTGACAGCAGCAAAGATTATTCTGGTCGTCGTTTCGGTGCTCCTGATTGCCGTGATTCTTCTGCAGTCCGGTCGCAGCGCGGGTCTTGGGGCGATCACCGGCGGAGGAAACGAAGGCGGGTCGTTTCGCCGCGGCAAAGGCACCGACCCGCTTCTGGCCAAGGCGACGACTGTGATCGCGGCGCTGTTTTTTGTCGTGTCGCTGTGGATCGCGTGGCTGATCACACATCCCTAGGGGACCGGTGATTGGACGGGGGAAACGGTTCGCATGCGCCGCACATGGCGGTCTCTGTGCTATTGCCGCAGCCGTGCGGCGTTTTTGCATTTACAGGGATTTCCGTGTACCATTCGTGTCATGAGGAACGCACGGGCGTGGACCGGGGGTGGGTGGCCTGTGCCGACGTTGGAGGAGAATCGCGCTCCTTTTTCGCATCGGAGCGGCGCGACGGGCGTGCTCCTGATTCATGGCTTCACCGGTTCGCCGGGGGAACTGCGGCCGCTCGCGGAGGCGTTTGCGGGCGCCGGATTCGCAGTGGAGGTGCCGGTGCTGGCGGGGCACTGCCGGACGATTGAAGAGATGAACCGCACGCGCTATCGCGACTGGATGGCGAGCGGCCTTGGCGCGTACCGCGATTTGCGGGCGCGGACCAGTCGCGTGGCGGTCTACGGGCACTCCATGGGCGCACTGATCGCCCTGCAACTCGCAGCCGCGCAGGATGTCTGGGCCGTCGTCGCGGCCGGCGCCCCGATGTACCTGAAAAACCGCCATGCGCGTCTCGCCGGCGTCGCCGGGGTGTTCTGGCCCGTGATGCGCGAGCGGGTGCCGGAGAACCCCATGATTGACCCGTATCTCGGCGGCTACCGCGGGATGACTCCGGTGCGGGCGGCCGGCAGTCTGGTGCGCTTCATCGGCGACACCAGGAGGGTGTTGCCGCGCGTGACGGCGCCTGTTTTGGTGCAGCAGGGACGGCTGGATCTGACGGTGCGGCCGGAGAGCGCACATTATATCTACAACCGGATTGCGAGCCGACACAAATTACTGCAATGGTATGAGCGATCAGGGCACATGTTGACGGTGGACGCGGAACGCGAGCGGGTATGGCGCGACGCGATCTCCTTTGTGCAGAGTCTGGAGGGAGAAAGAAGAGAGTGAAGGACAGCCAGAGCGTACGGGAGTACATGCTGGAGCAATCGTACAAGCCGATGACGCTGCAGGAACTGCAGGATGTATTCGGGTTGCGCGACGCGGACGAGCGGGCGGCGCTTGACGACCTTTTTGCGAGGATGCAGGAAGAGGGCTTGATCGTCAAGACGCGCTTGCAGCGGTTCGCGGCTCCGGAACGCATGGATCTCGTGGCGGGCAAGGTGCAGGTGAAAGAGCGTGGCTTCGGGTTCGTCGTGCCGCTCTATCGGGACGGCCCCGATGTTTTTGTCAGCGCGGCGGAACTCGGCGGGGCCATGGACGGCGACACGGTCCTGGTGCGGCAGCGTCCCGCGGGCGGGGCCGGCAGGCTGGAGGGCGAGGTCGTGCGCGTGGTGCGCCGCAGCCACCAGACGGTGGTGGGCGTGCTGCGCACGCACGGCGGCTACGGCATGGTGCGGCCGGACGACAGGCACATGCCGCTGGACGTGTTTATTGCGCAGGAGGAACTCAACGGGGCGGTGGACGGCCACAAGGTTGTCGTCGCGTTGCTCGAGTACCCGGAGCGCGGGATGCAAAACGCGGCCGGCCGGGTGGTCGAGGTGCTCGGCTTCCCGGATGACCCCGGCGTTGACATCCTGTCGATTGTCCGAAAGTACGGACTTGCGGAGAGGTTCCGGCCGGAGGTGCTGCAGGCGGCGGAGGCGATTCCGGAGGTGATTGACCCGGGCGAACTGGCGTCGCGCCGCGACCTGCGGGGCGAGACGGTCGTCACGATCGACGGGGCGGACGCGAAGGATCTCGACGACGCTGTCCACGTCAGGCGTCTGGACAATGGGAACTACCTGCTGGGCGTGCACATCGCGGATGTCTCGTACTACGTGCGGGAGGGCTCGCCGCTGGACGAAGAGGCGTACGCGCGCGGGACGAGCGTCTACCTGGTGGACCGGGTGATCCCCATGCTGCCGCCGCGCCTGTCCAACGGGATCTGCTCGCTGCATCCGCAGGTGGACCGCCTGACGCTGACGTGCGAGATGGAGTGGTCATCGACGGGAAGCGAGCTTGTGCGCCACGATATCTATGCGTCAGTGATCCGCACGACGGAGCGCATGACGTACGACGCGGTGCACCGGGTGCTCAGCGGCGATCCCGAGGCGCGGGAACGGTACGCGCCGCTTGTCGCGAACTTCGAACTCATGGAGGAATTGGCCGCGGCGCTCAGGGCGCGCAGGATGGCGCGGGGCGCGGTTGACTTTGACTTTGCCGAGACGAAGATCCGCGTGGACGACGCGGGGCGCCCGACGGAGATCCTGCAACGCGAACGCAACGTGAGCGAGCGGATCATCGAGGAGTTCATGCTGGCGGCGAACGAGACGGTGGCGGAGCACTTCTTCTGGCTGGAGGCGCCGAGCATCTACCGGGTGCACGAGAAGCCGACGCAGGAGAAGATGGCGGCGCTAAACGAGTTCGTGCACAATTTTGGCTATCATCTGAAGGCTGCGGGCACTGTGCATCCGCGGGCCCTGCAGGAGTTGCTCGAGGCGGTGCGCGGGCGCGGCGAGGAGTTCATCATCAGCCACGTCGTGTTGCGGTCCATGAAGCAGGCGCGTTACTCGGAGGAGAATCTGGGCCACTTCGGACTTGCGGCGAACTACTACACGCATTTCACGTCGCCCATTCGGCGCTATCCAGACCTTATAGTGCACCGGATCGTGCGCGACTGGCTGACCGGCGGATTGACCGAGGCGCGCGTCAAGCGGTTGCAGGCGTTGCTGCCCGACATGGCGGCGCACGCGTCGGACCGTGAGCGCCTGGCGGTCGACGCGGAACGGGAAACGGACCTCGTGAAGAAGATTGAGTACATGTCGGACAAGATCGGCGAGGAGTTTCTGGCGACCATCTCCGGCGTGACGGGCTTTGGCGTGTTTGTGGAGCTGGACAATTCGATCGAAGGGCTTGTCCACATCAGCTACCTCGACGACGACTACTATCACTATCACGAGAATCTGCACGCACTCATCGGGGAGCGTTTCCGCCGCATGTACCGGATCGGCGACCGGGTGATCGTGCGCGTGCTGACGGCGAACAAGGAACAACTGGGCATCGACTTTGCCATGGTGGCGAAGGTCCTGGACGCGGAGTCGGAGGAGGCGGAACTGGCGGCCGTGCGCGCGGGGGAGCCGCCCGAGGGGTGGCGCAAGGGTGCGCGCGGAGGCGGACGCGGGCGGCGGGAGTTTGCGCCGCCGGCGGTGCAGGCTGGCGGTGCGGGTAAGGCTGGCAAGGCTGGGGCGGGGCAGGTCCGTCGGGTTGGCGCCGGGGCGGCTGACCGCATCGGAGGAGCAGTCGCGGGCAAGGCTGGCGCGAGGGCGGCCCGCAAGGCTGGCAAGGCTGCGGGGAAGGCTGCGGGGAAGGCTGCGGGGAAGGCTGCGGGGAAGGCTGCGGGGAAGGCTGCGGGGCGCGCGGGCGGCAGGGTGGCGGGCGCGGCTGCGGATCAAGCTGGCGCAAGGGCGCCTGGCAAGGCGGGTAAGGCTGGCGGCATGGCGTTCGGCAAGGCCACAGGCACAGAACGGCTCGTGCGGCAGGACGAGGGTGCGGCGCAGTTGACGGTTGGCAGGGGCGCCAAATCTGCGCGTTCGGGACGCGCCCGGCGGAAAGATTCCCTGGCGGTCGATGTGGACTGGACAGCCGATGACGCGCCGGATGTCACGGCGCCCGGCAAGAAGCGCAAGGGCGGCAAGCGCAAAAAGCTGGCGGCTCAGGCGGCTCAGGCGGCTCAGGCGGCTCAGGCGGACCCTGGCCGTGAGACCGTGAAAACCGCGACGCAGGCGGCTGGCGCTCAAGGTGAACATCAGTCCACAGTCCAGTCCGGGACCGGCGGCGGCAAGGGCGGCAAGCGGCGCAAGACGGCGGCTCAGGCGGGCGACAGTGGGGTCGCGGCGGGCGCCGCGGCCACTGCGGGCGCCGTTGCCTCTGCGCAGGCGCAGGGCCACGCGGCAAAACCCGGGCTTCCGTTGCTGCAGGGCGGCGACGGGCCGGATGCCGTCACGGGAGAGGTACGCAAGGGCAAAGGAAAAGGCGCCCGGAAGGGGGCGAGGAAACCTGCTGTTGACCGGAATGCAGGCGCCGTCTCGCCGGAACGTGAACATCAGGAGAGAATGGTGGAGGAGAACGTCGTGACGACGAGGCTTGAGGGAGAATCACGGGCGGTGTTGACGGAGGCGGAGTCAGTTTCGCCCGTCAAGCGAAAACGGAAGCGCCGGGGGCGGGCGAAGGTGGCGGAGGCCGACAGCACGTCTCGAATGCATGAGGCTGCGTCGGGCGAGACTCTGCTAGGCTCGCTGGAGGACGGCGGACGCGACGCGGCGCGAGCGGTCCTGGAGGCCGTGGCCCTGGAGGTGGAACAAGGGACGGGGAACGATGGTTCGGCGTCGGCGGACGGCGGCGCGAAGTCGCGGAATCGGCGGCGGCGGCGCAAATCGGCGCATAACGGCTTGCCCAGCGCTGGAGCAGGCCAGGATGAATCCGGCACCTTGGGAACCGAAGCGACAGCGTCTGCGGTTGGCAAGGGCGCATCCGAACGCTCACCAGTGATGCTCGCAGGGAACTTGGCAGGGAATTTGACAGGGACTCCTTCGCCGGCGACGCAGCCTCAACCTGAGGGCAACGCGCTCGGCGACGCCGCACACGCGGACGCCGAAAAAGGCGCGCGCGGAGGTCAGCGCAAACAGGGCGACACTCCGAAGGCTGCTGCCGTGGCATCGGCGATGCGTCCGCGCTCACTGCTCAAGGCGCGCGGAGGCTATGAGACGCCGGGCGCCATTTCGGCGTCCGAGCGAAAGCGCGAGGAGCGGCGCCGGGACTCGGCGAAGCTGCAGGAAATCTCAGCGACCTACGGCGTTCAGGTGAAGGACAAGACGCGCAGGCAGAGCAAGCGGGACGGCGCGAAACAGGTGAAGGGGCCAGTTTCCTGAACCCGGCAGACGGGGCCATGACGGGAGGGAACGGGTATGGCAGGACAAGTGTCGCCGAATGATAGCCTGCGGGTTCTGGCACTCGGCGAGCTGTTGATTGACTTCACAGCGCTCGATAGCGATGTGGACCTAGGCGCCGCGCGCAGTTTCGAGAAGAATCCGGGCGGTGCGCCTGCCAATGTGGCGGTGGCCGTCGCGCGCCTCGGCGGGGACGCGGGCTTCATCGGGTGCGTAGGCGATGACGCGTTCGGGCGCTATCTGCTCGATGTCCTGCGGGCGGAACGGGTGGATGTGGCGGACGCCAGGGCGGTCGCGGACGCGGCGACATCGCTCGCGTTCGTGGCGCGTAGAGGCGGTGAGCCAGACTATTTCTTCGTGCGCAGTCCCGGGGCGGACACGCTCTTCTCGCCCGCGATGGCAGAGGCGGTGCCCCTTCGACGGCAGGACATCATCCACTTCGGGTCCAATTCATTCGCTGAGCAACCGATTCGCAGCGCCGCGCAACGGATGCTTGCGCGGGCGGACACGGTGGGCGCGGCGGTGAGCTTTGATGTGAACCTCCGCCCCGCCTTCTGGGGGAGCATCGACGAGGCGCATCCGATCTGCGTGGAACTCGCGCAGCGCGCGGATGTACTCAAGGTCAATCGCGATGAACTCTCCTGGCTCACAGGCGCGGATACGGTGGACGAGGGTCTGGACCGGATCGCGCAACTGAGCGCCGGGCTGGTCTGCTGTACCTTGGGGGCAGACGGCGTGGCGCTGATCACACCGTCTGCTGCTGGGGCTGGGCAACAGGCGGCGCCGGGCGCGGGGCAGCAGGCAGCGAAGGGCGCAGGGGCGAAGGACCCTTGGGAAAAGGACTCGGGAGCGAGGGGCGCGGCGGAAAGCGCTCGTTCGGACTCGGGGGTGGCGAGCGGTCATTCGGATGTCCAAGGAGAAGCGCCGGGGACGCGCGCCGTACTGCGGGTCCCGGGCTTTCGGGTTGCGCCGGTGGACGCGACCGGGGCTGGCGACGCGCTGATTGGGGCGCTGCTGTACGCCATTGGCGCTGGAGATCGTGGTGTTCAGGCGTCTGGAGGAGATGTGGTGGGGTTCGTCGCGGACCGGGACTGGAAGCACAAGCTGGCCCAGGCCTCGCGCGAGAAGTGGCGCGAATACGCGCGCTTTGCGTGCGCCGCGGCCGCGTGCAATATTGGACACAAAGGCGCCATCAGCGCCATGCCTACGCGACCTGCGGTTCAGGAGATGTTGTCCGCAGCGCGTTGATGGGCGGAGAGGGAGCGCGGCTTGACTGTAACGGCGGGACGCGGCCTGAGGGAGCAGCGGCTCGAGGGGGAGAGACGATGACGGCGGCCAAATCGGGCGAGAAGACGTTCGCGATGAACAAGAAGGCCACGCACGATTATTTTATTGAAGAGACGTATGAAGCGGGCATCGTGTTGACCGGCACCGAGATAAAATCGATCCGCGCGGGCAAAGCTAACCTCAGGGACAGCTACGGCCGGGTGGAACGCGGCGAGGTGTTCCTGCATAATCTTCACATCAGTCCGTACGAA
>JAKACX010000097.1 GCA_021821055.1 Bacillota bacterium | reverse complement strand
TTGATCTCGTCAAGAAACAGCGTCCCGCCGCTGGCCAGTTCAAACAGCCCGGGGCGGTTCTCGGCACCGGTGAAACTGCCCCGCACCGTGCCAAACAGAATCCCCTCGAGCAGCGCCGCCGGAAGGGCCGCACAATTCTGTGCGATAAACGGTCCGCCCGTCCGCTTGCTGGCATGATGGATGCCTTGCACAAGCAGTTCCTTGCCCACGCCCGTCGGCCCGCACACAAGCACGGGCGACGACGTCTGCGCGACCCTTTGCGCCAGCCGCTTCACATCCATCACCCGCGCCGACTGCGTGATCAGGTCGTCAAGCGTCCACCTGACCGTTGCAGCGGGCCGGCCTCGCCCTGCGCCGCCAAGGCGCGCCGCCTGCAGATCCACCACCTGCTCGGCGAGGTGCTGCACCTCCGTGATGTCCATGGACACCTCCAGGGCGCCGAGCAGCCGACCGTCAGCGAAAACGGCCCGCGTGGTGTTGCTCGTGTGGACTTCCGCGCCACGAAAATTGCGGTACGTCTGGCGGCGATGCGATACGACCTCCTGCGTCCTTAGCACGCACAGCAGGCTGCTGGTCTCTTCCGTCAGCGACGGGAACACGTCCAGCACGTGCCTGCCCACAACGTCCTCCGGGCGCAGTCCGTCCAACCGAGCGGCGCGCTCGTTGTAAAACAGCGTGATCCCGGCCGGATCGATGGCATGCACGCCGACGTCAAGCGCCCGCAACAACTCCTGCAGCCAGACCGTCTCATCCGGCCATTTGTCTCCACGAGATGAGCGCCTATCCATCCAGCCACTCACCCGGACACAGGATGCGCCGCGCCCGCATGTGCTTGTCGCGCACCGCCTGCACGATAAATGACAGCTCCGACAGTTCGGTGGCCGCGCCGCGCCGGTCAAACAGGAAGATCTTCTCCGACGGCGTGCGCTTCTCCCCGCCGCTCAAGTAACTGTCCGTGTACGCGGAACTCTTCGCTTCATCGAGAATCACGTAGTACCTGTCCGGCAGCCCTTCCGCTCTTGCGCGCTCCGCCATCCTTTCCTGCACCGCGCGGGCCTCCGCGTCGTCCGCCACGTCAATGCCGGAAAACACTCTGCGATGCAGCAGCCGCCCCGCCAGGTCGCGCAACACCGGGTCCCTTTCCCGGCTCCAGAAGTGCAGCGCCGTCCACAGGACCGAGTCGTCCAGGTCAAGGTAGTCGGCGAGCGCATCCTCCCGAAGCCGCAGATCCCCGCGCAGCAGCCTGTTCAGAGCAGTGAAACCGGGCAATTCTGCCTTTATCTCGCGCGCCCGCTCCAGGACCTTTTCCACCAGCATCTCCGCGGCGCGCGTCGTCCGGTGAAAGTAGACGTGCAGGTACATGTAGTAGCGCGACATGATGTAGTCCTCCGCAATGCTCATGCCGCGATCGAGGTCCAGTCCGACTTCGAGATCGCCGTCGGCCTCGCCGATGCGCAGGACGTGCAGCATCCATTCGACGTCAAATGAGCCATACCCGGCGCCCGTCATCATCGCGTCGCGCAGCAGGTAGTCGGTGCGGTCCATGTCGAGCTGGCTGGACAACAGTTTCACGACAGCGCGCGACGGCTCGAACCGCCGCTCGACCACCTGCGCCACCCTGTGCGCCAGTCCGGATTCCCGAGCTTCGAGGATCTGGTGCACTTCGGTCTGCGGCGAACGGATCAGCGCTGTCGTGAATTCCTCGTGGCGCACCCCGGTGATGGCCTCAAGCGCATGGGAAAACGGCCCGTGCCCGAGGTCGTGCAGGAGTCCCGCCGCCATGGCGAGATGGCGGAAGTCCCGCACGTTCGCCCCCGGGGCGTCAAAGTAGTCGCGCGTGGGAGCGTCCAGAAAGCGGCGGACCAGATGCGCGACGCCCAGCGAATGCACGAAACGGGAGTGCTCCGCGCCGGGGTAGGCGATGTTGCTCAGTCCGAGTTGGCGGATCCGGCGCAGGCGCTGCACTTCACGCGAATTGATCAGGTCCACCAGGAGGCCGTCCGCCGCGGTGAACGCGATGAGATTGTGAACAGGATCGCGAAAGCTCTTCAAAGCGTCACGGGGTCCCTTCTCCATGGAATGAACGAAACGGCTTCAGTTTCACTCTACACGAAGGCTGCGCGGTTGCCAACATAAGGCTGACCGGCCAAGCAGGTAATGGACCTGACCGCGCCGAATAGATACATCATCACAGAGACTGCCGGAAACCGCATTCGCCCGTTGCGCGATCCGCTGGAAAGGGGTGTTGTCGTGAACGAGTACGAAGTGATGGTATTGCGCGGCTGGTTGGCGGACGACGCGTCGCCCACGCTTGCGGAACGGGTGGCGCTGGCCGCCTCCGGACGCATCCGCCGCACACTCGCCGCAGTGGCGCTGGCGCGGCGCGGCAAGCCGATCGCCTTGCTCGACCGCCTCACCGCGATTGCCCGGGAAGCGATCCTGCGGGCGCTGGAACAGGCTGACACGCCAGCACAGCAAAGACGCGTCTACGACACCATACGGCAACTCGGCGGCGGCGCGCAAAGCGCGGAGGAGGTGCGCCTGCTGCCGCTGCGCCTGAAGGATGAAACGTCGCGCAAACTCGCCGTGCGCCACGGCAGGGCGGTCGCCACCGAGGGCCTTGCCGCCGGATTCACGGTTTCTCTGTGCGAACTGGTCCCTGGATTGCAGGCGTTTGCCATTCCGGCCATCGCGGCCGATCTGGCCGCCACAGTCTACATGATGGCGCAGAGCGCGGTCCAGACCGGTTACAGCTATGGCTACACCCTGGACAACCCGGAGGACCTGCCGCACCTGCTCACTGCCATGGCGCCGTACGCGCAGGACGCGTCTCTGATTGAAGCCAAACTCGCGGCCCACGCCGCGCTGCGGCAGACCGGAGCGGCCGTGGTGCGCAGCGTCGCCGACCACGCCGCGATCCGCGCATTGGCCTCCGCCAATCCCGCCGTGCACGAGTTGATCGACGCGATCGCGACGCGCCTCGCCATGCGCCTGGCAGAAAAGGAACTCGGACTGGCGCTGCCGGTCATCGGCGCGCTGACGCAAGGCGCCGTAAACGTGGCGTTCGCACACTACGCCCACCGCAAGGCCACGCGCTATTTTCAGCGCCTGCACTTGGTGGAGCGCTACGGGGAGCCCTACGTGAACGAACGGCTGCAAGACGAGAGGCAGCGCGCGAGCGGCGCACCCGGCAACGCGCGCTCCGGCAGGCCCATGAGGGAGAGG
>JAKACX010000048.1 GCA_021821055.1 Bacillota bacterium | reverse complement strand
CCGTTACAAGGGCGTCGTGTGCGACCGTTGCGGCGTGGAGGTCACGCGCGCGAAGGTGCGGCGCGAGCGCATGGGCCATATTGAACTGGCGGCGCCAGTATCGCACATCTGGTACTTCAAGGGCATTCCCAGCCGGATGGGGCTTGTGCTCGACATGTCGCCCCGCTCGCTTGAGGAAGTGATCTACTTTGCTTCGTATGTGGTGACCGATCCCGGCGACACGCCTCTCGAGAAGAAGCAGTTGCTCTCGGAGAAGGAGTACCGCAGCTACCGCGACAAGTACGGCTTCGCCTTCGAGGCCGGCATGGGCGCGGAAGCCGTCAAGAAGCTGCTGCTCGAGATCAACGTCGACCGCGACATCGAACAGTTGCGCGAGGAACTCCGCACTGTGCAGGGCCAGCGGCGCAACCGGGCGATCAAGCGCCTCGAGGTGCTTGACGCCTTCAAACAGTCGTTGAACGACCCGAGCTGGATGATTCTCGACGCGCTGCCCGTCATACCGCCCGATCTGCGCCCGATGGTGCAACTCGACGGCGGCCGCTTTGCAACGTCCGATCTGAACGACCTGTACCGCCGCGTCATCAATCGGAACAACCGCCTCAAGCGGCTGCTCGACCTCGGCGCGCCAGACATTATCGTGCAAAACGAGAAGCGGATGTTGCAGGAGGCGGTCGACGCGCTGATTGACAACGGCCGGCGCGGTCGGCCTGTCACAGGCCCCGGCAACCGCCCGCTCAAGTCGCTCTCGCACATGCTCAAGGGCAAGCAGGGACGGTTCCGCCAGAACCTGCTCGGCAAGCGCGTGGACTATTCCGGCCGGTCGGTCATCGTCGTCGGGCCGGAACTGAAGATGTACCAGTGCGGCCTGCCGAAGGAAATGGCCCTGGAACTGTTCAAACCGTTCGTCATGAAAGAGCTTGTGGCGCAGGGGCTCGCGCACAACATCAAGAGCGCGAAGCGCAAGGTGGAGCGCGTTTCTCCCGAGGTCTGGGACGTTCTCGAGCAGGTGATCACGGAGCATCCTGTGTTGCTCAATCGTGCGCCGACGCTGCACCGCCTCGGCATCCAGGCGTTCGAGCCGATCCTGGTGGCAGGGCGTGCGATCAAACTGCATCCGCTCGTCTGCACCGCGTACAACGCGGACTTTGACGGCGACCAAATGGCCGTGCACGTCCCGCTGTCGGCGGAGGCGCAGGCGGAGGCCCGGCTGCTGATGCTCGCGGCGCACAACATCCTCAACCCGAAAGACGGCAAGCCGGTCGTCACGCCGACGCAGGACATGGTTCTCGGTTCGTACTACCTGACGATCGAGCGCGAGGGCGAGGCGGCTGAGGGCCGCGTGTTCTCCACGCCGGATGAGGTGCTTCTGGCGTATCAGGCGAAGGAAGTCAGTCTGCACACCCGGATCGCGATGCCGGCGGCGGCCCTGGGCAAGACTTCGTTCACACCGGAGCAGCAGCGGGCGATGATTATCACGACCGCCGGCAAGGTGCTGTTTAATGAGATCTTCCCGGCTGACTTTCCGTTCATCAATGTGGCGGACAAGACGAACCTGCTGCACGGCACGCCGGACGAGTCGTTCATCTTCGGACGGGCGGTCAACATCCCGGAGGTGATTCGCCAGTTGCCCTTCAAGGGCGCCGTGGTCAAGTCGTTCCTCGGGGCGATCATCAGCGAGTGCTTCAGCCGCTATGGCACCACGCGCACCGCGGAGATCCTCGACCGCGTGAAGAAGCTCGGGTTCACGTACTCGACGCGCGCCGGCATCACCATCTCTGTGGCGGATATCTTCGTACCGTCGCAAAAGGAGAAATTGCTGGCCGAGGCCGACGCCCAGGAAGACCGCGTGCTCCTGCAGTTCCGGCGCGGCCTGATCACCGAGGACGAGCGTTACAATCGCTCGATCGGCATCTGGACGAAGGTTAACGCAGACCTGACGAACACACTGATGACGTCGCTCGACCGCTTCAACCCCATCTACATGATGGCGAATTCCGGAGCCCGGGGCTCTGTCTCGCAGATCAGCCAATTGGCGGGTATGCGCGGACTGATGGCGAACCCGTCAGGACGCATCATTGAATTGCCGATCAAGTCGAACTTTCGCGAGGGCCTGTCGGTGCTCGAGTACTTCATCTCGACGCACGGAGCGCGCAAGGGTCTCGCGGACACGGCACTGCGCACGGCCGATTCGGGGTACCTGACGCGCCGGTTGGTGGACGTCGCGCAGGACACGATCGTGCGTGAAGTGGACTGCGGCATGGATCGCGGCATGCTCGTCGAGGAATTGCGCGACGGGCGCGAGGTGATCGAGGAACTGTACGACCGGATCAACGGCCGCATCTCGTTTGCGACCATCCGCCATCCGGAGACGGACGAGGTGATCGTCGGCAAGAACCAGTTGATCGACGAAGCTGCTGCCCGCGCCATTCTGGACGCCGGGATCAAGTTCGTGTGGATCCGCTCTGTCCTGACCTGCCGCACGAGGCACGGCGTCTGCATCAACTGCTACGGGCGAAATCTCGCCACGGGCAAGATGGTGGAGATCGGCGAGGCCGTGGGCATCATCGCGGCGCAGTCGATCGGCGAGCCCGGCACGCAGCTCACCATGCGGACGTTCCACACCGGGGGCGTCGCGGGTGAGGACATCACCGCCGGCCTGCCGCGGATCCAGGAACTGTTTGAGGCGCGCAATCCCAAAGGCCAGGCGACGATCACGGAGATCGCCGGAACCGTGTCCGAGATCCGGGAGGTCAAGGACAAGCGCGAGATTGAAGTGACGGGCGACGCGGAGACCAAGGTCTACGCCGTGCCGTTTGGCTCCCGCGTGCGGGTGACCGCGGGCCAGGTGATCGAAGCCGGCGATGAACTGACGGACGGTTCGGTTGACCCGAAGGAGATGCTGCGCGTCAAGGGCCTGCTCGGGGTGCAACACTACCTGCTTCGGGAGGTGCAGCGCGTGTACCGTCTGCAGGGCGTTGACATCGACGACAAGCACGTCGAGGTCATGATCAGGCAGATGCTGCGCAAGGTGCGCGTGTTGGACAGCGGAACAACGGACCTGCTGCCGGGGACGCACGTCGACATCCACGACTTTGAGGACGCCAATCGCGCTGCGCTGCTCTCCGGGGGCGAACCGGCGGTGGCCCGTCCGGCCCTGCTCGGAATCACAAAGGCGTCGCTCGAGACGGACTCCTTCCTGTCGGCGGCCTCCTTCCAGGAGACGACTAGGGTGTTGACGGAAGCGGCCATCAAAGGCAAGGTCGACCGTCTGCTCGGCCTGAAGGAGAACGTGATCATCGGGAAGCTGATCCCGGCGGGAACGGGCATGTCGCGCTACCGCAACATCGAGATGGTCGACCTCATGGCTGACGCCGAAAGCGCGGAGGACTCCGTCCACGCGCCCGACGGGGAGCGGGAGGACGCTGTCCTGGAAGCGGTGGGTCTGGACGGCGCCGAATAAAACGGCGCTGCACGGTCGTCTTCACCCGATTGCCCGGGAGCGGGAGAGTCCGGGTCGATCGGGAAGGCGATCATGCGGCGGCGGGGACGGTCGCGCGTCTCTCAGACCGGCCCGATTCGGGCCGGTCCTTGGCGCCCGCGGGGCCACGGGGCCCGCGGTTTGCCGCTGTGGGCCTTGCTTGACACGGCGGAGTTGCCAGTGCTACTATGCTGTGGTGCCGTAGTGTGATGTTCGGGAGGGTCTGTCGTTGTACCAGCGAGTAAAGAGTCAGCGCGAGCGGACGGTTGGTACATCATCCACCACGCGGGCGGTGGAGCGTGGGCTTGTGACGGAAGTCTACCTGGCCCGCGACGCGGATCGACGGGTGCTCAATCCCCTGATAGCCCTGTGCCGGGACAAGGGCGTGAAAATTTGCTGGGTTGACTGCCAGGACGCGCTTGGCGCGGCCTGTGGCCTGCAAAAGCTGGGCGCTTCAGCTGTAGGCATTCTGCGCAACGAATGACGGTGCCGAACCGTGACGGTTGTGCAGGCGACCGACGGCAGGGTCCTTTTCTTTTGTCCGAATGTGAATCACCAGGGTCAGTGGCCTTGATTTTTCGCCACACCCGGCTCGCTGTACCGCGGGAAGCCGTGAAAAACGTCCGGGCCGCTCTGCGACGGACCGATCGACTTTCGCGGTTCCCCCCGGGGAAGCGTGAAAATAGTCCGGAGCGAGATCCGAAACGGACATATACAGCGTTTGAGGCTTAAGTCAAACGCTGTATATGGGCCGACCTGCGACGGACCGATCGACTTTCGCGGTTCCCCAAGATCAGATGTCAGGAGGTGTTCAAAGTGCCGACGATCAATCAACTCGTGCGAAAAGGGCGCCTGGAGATCGAGGAAAAATCCAGCGCACCGGCTCTGCAAAAGGGTTATAACAGCTACCACAAGGAGCAGACGGACCTGCCGTCGCCGCAAAAACGCGGGGTGTGCACCCGTGTGGGTACGATGACGCCGAAGAAACCAAACTCGGCCCTGCGCAAGTACGCCCGCGTGCGGCTGACCAACGGGATTGAGGTCACCGCCTACATTCCCGGCATTGGCCACAACCTGCAGGAGCACTCCGTTGTTCTCGTGCGCGGCGGCCGGGTGAAGGACCTGCCGGGCGTCCGCTACCACATCGTGCGCGGAGCGCTCGACACGGCGGGTGTGAAGGACCGCCGCCAGGCCCGTTCGAAATACGGGGCAAAACGTGGCAAGAAGAAGAGTTGACCGTAGGCTGTCGACAGCCTGTGCCGAAAGGAGGATCTGAATATGCCGAGAAAAGGACCGGTTCCCCGGCGTGACATCATGCCGGATCCCGTGTACGAGAGCAAGACTGTGACCCAACTCATCAACAAGATCATGCTGGACGGCAAGCGCGGCACGGCGCAGAACATCGTGTACAGCGCGCTTGGCGCCGTCCGCGACAAGGCCGGAAAAGAGCCTCTGGAAGTGTTTGAGACCGCGCTGAAGAACGTGATGCCTGCGCTCGAGGTCAGGGCGCGCAGGGTGGGCGGATCAAACTACCAGGTGCCCGTCGAGGTGCGCCCCGAACGCCGCAACACGCTTGGAATCCGGTGGCTGGTCACATATGCGAGGCAGCGCCACGAGAAGAACATGGATGAGCGTCTGGCCGGCGAAATTCTGGACGCCGCGAACAACATCGGCGGCGCCGTGAAGAAACGTGAGGACATGCACCGCATGGCCGAGGCGAACAAGGCGTTCGCGCACTATCGCTGGTAGGAAGCGGGAGTACCGTCGGCGCGAGCGCTGGCCGGGCACCCGCAGTCCGTGGCCGGAACAGGATGTTGTCCGGGGAGACGTGGCCTGAAGGTTGTGCGCACAGATCCGGGGACCCGTCTTGTGACGGAGGAAGACGCAGAAAGGAGGATGCAGCAGATGGCAAGGCAGTTCCCGCTGGAGAAGACGCGCAACATTGGCATCATGGCACACATCGACGCGGGCAAGACAACGACCACTGAGCGCATCCTGTTCTACACAGGGCGCGTTCACAAGATCGGCGAAGTCCACGAAGGCGCGGCCACGATGGACTGGATGGTTCAGGAGCAGGAGCGCGGCATCACCATCACGTCCGCCGCGACCACTGCACAGTGGAAGGGTCATCGGATCAATATCATTGACACGCCGGGACACGTCGACTTCACGGTCGAAGTGGAGCGTTCGCTGCGCGTGCTCGACGGAGCCGTGGCCGTCTTTGACGCCAAGGGCGGCGTCGAACCGCAATCCGAGACCGTGTGGCGACAGGCGGACAAGTATAATGTTCCGCGGATCGCGTATGTGAACAAGATGGACATTATCGGGGCGGATTTCTTTAACTGCGTGGCGCAGATCCGCGATCGTCTGAAGTCCAACCCCGTGCCGATCCAGATTCCGATCGGGGCGGAGGACCACTTCCTGGGCGTCATCGACGTGGTCGAGCGGCGCGCCATCGTCTACACAGACGACCTTGGCACGACATCGGAGTCGCGCGATATCCCGGAGGAGTACCTGGAACAGACGGAGTTGCACAGGACGCAACTGGTCGAAGCGTGCGCGGAAGTGGACGAAGAGGTCATGATGAAGTACCTTGAGGGCGAAGAAGTCACCGTCGACGAGATCAAGCGGGCGTTGCGCCAGGGCACGATCACGTCGGCGCTTGTCCCCGTCCTTTGCGGCTCCTCGTACCGGAACAAGGGCGTGCAGCCGATGCTTGACGCGGTGGTCGCGTACCTTCCGTCGCCGCTCGACATCCCGCCGATGAGCGGCCTGACGCCCGAGGGCGAAGAGACGGTGCGCCGTCCGGCAGACGACGAGCAGTTTTCGGCGCTGGCGTTCAAGATCATGAGCGACCCGTTCGTCGGCAAGCTCGCGTTCTTCCGGGTTTATTCCGGCACCTTGAACTCCGGTTCGTACGTCCTGAATTCGACCAAGGGCAAGCGCGAGCGGATCGGGCGCATCCTGCAGATGCACGCCAATCACCGCGAGGAGATCCCGACGGTGTACGCAGGCGACATCGCGGCGGCCGTGGGACTCAAGGACACGACGACCGGCGATACGCTGTGCGACGAAAAGGCGGTCGTGGTGCTGGAGTCGATGGACTTCCCCGATCCGGTCATCTCGGTCGCGATTGAACCGAAGACGAAGGCCGACCAGGACAAGATGGGCATCGCGCTGAACAAGCTGGCGGAAGAAGACCCGACGTTCCGCACGAGCACGAACGTCGAGACGGGTCAGACGATCATTTCCGGCATGGGCGAATTGCACCTCGAGATCATTGTCGACCGCATGGTGCGGGAGTTCAAGGTTGAGGCGAACGTGGGAAAACCGCAGGTCGCTTACAAGGAGACGATTCGCAACAAGGTCCGGGCGGAAGGCAAGTTCGTCCGGCAGTCCGGCGGCCGCGGTCAGTACGGGCACGTCTGGATGGAGTTCGAGCCCATGGAACGCGGCGCGGGCTTCGTGTTCGAGAACAAGATCGTGGGTGGCGTCGTGCCGCGGGAGTACATACCCGCGGTCGAAGAGGGCATTGTGGAAGCCATGCGCAACGGGGTGCTCGCGGGCTATCCCATGGTCGACATGCTGGCGCGCATCGTGGACGGGTCGTACCACGATGTCGACTCGTCCGAGATGGCCTTTCACATCGCTGGTTCCATGGCGCTCAAGGCGGGCGCGCAGAAGGCTGACGCGCACCTGCTTGAGCCGATCATGAAGGTCGAAGTGGTCGTCCCCGAAGAGTATATGGGCGACATCATGGGCGATATCAATTCGCGGCGCGGCAGGATTGAGGGCATGGAGGCGCGGGCCGGGGCGCAGGTGATCCGCGGGTTTGTCCCGCTGTCCGAGATGTTCGGCTACTCCACCACGCTGCGGTCGCGCACCCAGGGGCGCGGCACATACTCGATGGAGTTTGCGACGTATGAGGAAGTGCCAAAGTCCGTGAGCGCGGAGATTATCGCGAAGGCAAAAGGTTGAACACGTACAAATCAATTCATGCGAGGGGTTGAGCGAATTGGCAAAGAGCAAGTTTGAACGGAACAAACCGCACGTAAACATTGGGACCATCGGTCACGTCGACCACGGCAAGACCACTCTGACGGCCGCCATCACCACGGTGCTCTCGAAGTCGGGTCAGGCGACGGCGATGGCGTATGCCGCGATTGACAAGGCGCCGGAAGAGCGCGAGCGCGGCATCACGATCAACACGGCGCACGTGGAGTACCAGACGGACAATCGCCACTACGCACACGTGGACTGCCCCGGACACGCTGACTACGTGAAGAACATGATCACGGGCGCGGCACAGATGGACGGAGCGATCCTGGTGGTCTCGGCGACGGACGGTCCGATGCCGCAGACGCGCGAACACATCCTGCTCGCCCGCCAGGTCGGCGTCCCGCA
Organism: Bacillota bacterium; assembly: GCA_021821055.1. Lineage (GTDB taxonomy): Bacteria > Bacillota > Bacilli > Alicyclobacillales > SLC66 > JAKACX01. Next base: position 8,340 of record JAKACX010000048.1, on the reverse strand, counting down.
CATCGTTGTGTTCATGAACAAGTGCGACATGGTCGACGACGAGGAACTGCTGGAACTCGTCGAGATGGAGATCCGTGACCTGCTGTCCGAGTATGAGTTTCCGGGCGACGATACGCCGGTCATCCGCGGTTCCGCGCTCAAGGCCCTGGAGGATCCGAACGGGGACTGGGCAGGCAAGATTGGCGAACTGATGGCGGCGGTCGACAGCTTCATTCCGACGCCGGAACGCGACACCGACAAGCCTTTTCTGATGCCGGTGGAGGACGTCTTCACGATCACAGGACGCGGAACGGTGGCCACGGGCCGCGTGGAGCGTGGACAACTGAAAGTCGGCGACGAGGTCGAGATTGTCGGTTTCACCGAGTTGCCGCGCAAGTCCATTGCGACAGGCATCGAAATGTTCCGGAAACTGCTTGACTTTGCGCAGGCGGGCGACAACATCGGCGCGCTTTTGCGCGGCGTGGACCGCAAGGATGTCGAGCGCGGCCAGGTGTTGTGCAAGCCGGGATCGATCAAGCCACACACGAACTTTGAAGCGCAGGTGTACGTCCTCAAGAAGGAAGAGGGCGGCCGCCACACGCCGTTCTTCAACAACTACCGCCCGCAGTTCTACTTCCGGACCACGGACGTGACGGGGATCATCACGCTGCCTGAAGGCACGGAGATGGTGATGCCGGGCGACAACATCACGCTGCGCGTGGAGCTCATCTCCCAGATCGCCATCGAAGACGGCACGCGGTTCGCCATTCGCGAGGGCGGCCGCACCGTGGGAGCCGGCGTGGTCGTGGGCATCAGCAAGTGATTGGTCGGTGCCGGGCCGGGCTTGCCCGGTCCTTTTTTATGCCCTGGACGTGACGTCCCCCGACTGGTGGCGTGGACGGCAAACGAGTATAATACGAAAATGCTGTGACAGGTCCCGCCGGCAAACACACTGGACGGTCACCCCCGGCGCCCCGGGCGAACGAAGGAGGAACGCGGGTTGGACCATGAATCGGAGCAGGACAGCCAAAAGAAACCAGTGTCGTCGACTTCCTGGCGCGGTGCGCTGGAATGGATCGCAACACTTGCCGTCGCCATTCTCATCGCGCTTGGCATCCACCAGTTCCTTTTTCGGCAATACATCGTCGACGGGGTCTCCATGGTCCCGACGCTGCAAAACGGCGAGCGACTGCTGATCGACCGCATTCCGTATTACTTCGGACCGCCCAAGCGCGGGGATATCATCGTCTTTCGCGCGCCTCAACAGTTTGCGCCGCAAGGACAGGATTGGGTGAAACGCGTCATCGGCCTTCCGGGGGACACCATTCAGGTCAAGAACGGACAGCTCTACCTCAATGGGAAGCTGGTGCCCGAACCCTTCATCAACGGCCCGATGATCAAGTCCAGACCGTTCGGTCCCGAAACGGTGCCTCCGGGAGATATCTTTGTGATGGGCGACAACCGCAATATCAGCCTGGACAGCCGCATCATCGGGCCCATCAAGATTTCCAGCGTCATCGGCCGGGTGGATCTCGTCTTCTGGCCGCCAGGCAAGTTCCAGGTCATCGGCACGACGCAGGAGCACTATCTGCCGCAGGGCGCGCCGTGACGCGCCCGTGACGGTACGGCCATCGACCGCGCGCTGCTCGGCGACTTGCGGCGGCGGGCGATGGCGACCGGCTGTGATCGGGAAAATCGCATGCCTTTCCTGTTGTGTTTTGTTCTGGTCTTTAGTATAATCTTTTAATGTCGGTTTCAGGCTTGCGATGATGCAAAAGGTTGCTCACGTATCGAATGCCACCGGTACCACTGAGGGAATTTTTGCGGAGTATGTCCAGACGGCGAGGCGGGAGCGCGAGCACATCCCCGGAGACATGTGATGCGGGTCTGCACGGATTTGGACTGTCACATGTTCCGTGTACGGGTCTGTGGCTCGGGCTTCGGGACGTGTGTCCACTTGTACTGACGCATGTCTTTTGCGCCTGCTGCTGTTACACAATTGGGCGATGAAGGAGGGTTTGGATGTGGCCAAGCAAAAGATTCGCATACGTTTGAAGGCGTACGACCACAAAGTACTGGATCAGTCCGCAGAGAAGATCGTCGAGACCGCAAAACGGTCCGGCGCTGGCGTCGCGGGTCCGATCCCGCTGCCTACCGACAAGTCGATCATCACGATCTTGCGGGCGCCCCACAAATATAAAGATTCCCGTGAGCAGTTTGAGATGCGGACACATAAGCGACTCATTGACATATTGAGTCCGACGCCGCAGACGGTGGATGCGTTGATGCGGCTGGACCTGCCTTCGGGCGTGGACATTGAGATCAAGCTCTAGGAGCAGAGGTCTGGGGGTGTGAATGATGAAAGGCATTCTGGGACGCAAACTTGGCATGACGCAGATCTTCCTTGACGGCGGCGTTGTCGTCCCGGTCACCGTCGTGGAGGCCGGGCCGTGTGTCGTACTGCAGGTCAAGACCCCGGAGTCGGACGGCTACGGCAGCGTTCAACTGGGATTCTCGGACATGAAAAGACCGAACAAGCCCCAGGCGGGTCACGCCGCCAAGGCCGGAACGGTTGCCAAGCGCTACGTCAGAGAGATTCGCGGTGAACTTGACCGCGCGTACGAGATCGGCCAGGAGGTCCTTGCCGCGGACGTGTTCGCGGACGGCGAGATGGTCGATGTGATCGGCGTCTCGAAAGGCAAGGGGACCGCGGGTCCGATCAAGCGGCACAACCAGTCGCGCGGGCCGATGGCGCACGGTTCAAAGTATCACCGCGGGGTCGGGTCGCTCGGTTCCATCGCGGCGAACCGCGTTTTCAAGGGGCAGCGGATGGCGGGACGCATGGGTCACGAACGGGTGACCGTGCAGAACCTGAAGATCGTACGCGTCGACCCCGTGCGTAACCTGCTGCTGATCAAGGGCGCAGTGCCCGGTCCGCGCAACTCGTTTGTGACCGTCAAGACAACCGTGAAGAAAAAATGAGGCTGCCCGGATCGCTGGGCTGGCAGCGGTGCCAGTGGCGACGCGGTGACAGGGTTGGAAAGGAGGCAGGAAGACTGTGCCGATAGTTCCGGTGTACAATATGGCGGGGTCTGCGGTGGGAGAGCTTGAACTCTCTGACGCGATCTGGAACACGACGGTGAATCAACACGCGGTTTTCGATGTGGTGCAGATGCAACTCGCCGCAAGGCGCGCGGGCACGCACAAGGTGAAGGGGCGTTCCGAGGTGCGCGGCGGCGGTCGCAAGCCGTGGAAGCAAAAGGGAACCGGCCGGGCGCGGCAGGGCAGCATCCGCTCTCCGCAGTGGGTTGGCGGTGGCGTGGTGCACGGTCCAGTGCCCCACAGCTACGCGTATTCATTGCCGAAGAAGGTGCGGCGTCTTGCGCTGCGATCGGCCCTCACGAGCAAGGTGCAGGGTGGAACGATCGTGGTCTTGGACGCACTTGAGGTTCCCGGTATCCGCACGCGCACGATGGTGGACGCGATGAAGGCGCTCGGACTGGGCGGCAAGGCGTTGTTCGTGGACTGCGACAAGGACAGAAACGTATACCTGTCGTTGCGCAATATCCCCGGCGTCGAGTACGCCGCGGCCGCGAACCTGAATGTGTACGACGTGCTCAAATACGACCGGCTGGTCATCACGCAGGCTGGCGTGGCGCGCGTCGAGGAGGTGCTCGCAAAGTGAAAGACCCTCACGATATCCTCAAACGGCCGATCATTACGGAAAAGGCGATGGCCCTGACGGAGAAGAATGTGGTCACGTTTGAAGTGGCGGGCGACGCGAACAAGATCGAGATTGCGCAGGCGGTCGAGCGCATCTTTGAAGGTGCGAAGGTGCGTAAGGTGAACACCCTGTGGGTGCCGGCAAAACGCAAGCGTTACGGTAAGCACGTCGGCTTCACGTCGAGGTGGAAAAAGGCGTACGTGTTGCTGGCGGCAGACAGCGAGTTGCCCGAGTTCTTCGCGCAGTCGGAATCCTAGGTCCTAATGGAAGGAGGTCATGAACAGTGGCGATCAGGAAATACAAACCCACTTCGCCGGCGCGGCGGTTCATGTCGGTTTCCGGCTTTGAGGAAATCACGACGAACGAGCCGGAGAAGTCCCTTGTCGTCGGCCTGAAAAAGCGCGCCGGCCGGAACAACCAGGGACGCATCACGGTGCGTCACCACGGCGGCGGACACAAGCGAAAGTACAGAATCATCGACTTCAAACGCGACAAAGATGGCATACCAGGGCGTGTTGCCACGGTTGAGTACGATCCGAACCGTTCGGCGCGCATTGCGCTCATTCATTACGTTGACGGCGAGAAGCGCTACATCATCTGTCCGCTGGGGCTCAAGGTCGGCGACACCATCGTGTCGGGCCCGGGGTCGGATATCAAGGTGGGCAATGCGTTGCCCCTCGTGAACATCCCGGTCGGTACGGTGGTGCACAACATCGAGCTGTATCCTGGACGCGGCGGGCAGTTGGCGCGGGCGGCGGGAGCCGAGGCGCAGCTGCTTGCCAAGGAAGGCGGCTATGTGCAGGTGCGGCTGGCTTCCGGTGAAGTGCGCATGGTGCGCAAGGAGTGCCGCGCGACGATCGGGCAGGTCGGCAACCTGGACCACGAGAACATCTCCGTGGGCAAGGCGGGCCGATCCCGGTGGAAAGGCATCCGGCCGACTGTCCGGGGCGTCGTGATGAATCCGAACGATCACCCGCACGGCGGCGGTGAAGGCCGCGCCCCGATCGGGCGCAAGTCGCCGATGTCGCCATGGGGCAAGCCCACGCTCGGCAAGAAGACGCGCAAGAAGAATCATGTGACAGACAAGTATATTGTCCATCGCAGGAAAAAATAAGCTCTGGCAGTGTGTCTTGCGGGACACAGGACGGGCGGGCGACGGTCCGCTCCGGAAGGGGAGGCGTGGCAGTGGGACGTTCACTGAAGAAAGGGCCGTTTGCGGACGACCACCTGATGAAAAAGGTCGAGACTCTGAATGCGGCGAACGAAAAGCGGGTCATCAAGACGTGGTCGCGCCGTTCGACGATCTTTCCACAGTTTGTCGGCCACACGATCGCCGTGCACGACGGGCGCAAACACGTGCCGGTCTACGTGAGCGAGGACATGGTGGGGCACAAGCTCGGGGAATTCGCGCCGACCCGCACATTCAAGGGGCATGCGGGAGACGAAAAGACGTCGCGCTCCCGTTGACGCCGTGAGCCAGCCGGGAGTTTCGGCGGCGGGCGCTCTGGCGTGCGAGAGGTTGCGGACCTCATTTCAGGCAGGGGGGAGGATGCGGCATGGAGGCAAGGGCTGTCGCGAAGTATGTGCGGATTGCGCCGCGGAAGATGCGGCTTGTGGTTGACCTGATTCGGGGCAAGACGATCGGCGAGGCGATTGCGATACTGAAACACACGCCAAAGGGCGGCTCGCCGGTGATCGAGAAGGTGCTTCGGTCCGCTGTGGCGAACGCCGAACAGAATCACGAGATGGACGTGGAGCGGCTGTACATCAGCAAGGTCTTCGTGGATCAGGGGCCGACGCTCAAACGGTTTCACCCGCGGGCGCAGGGCCGGCCCTTCAGCATTCTGAAACACACCAGCCACGTGACCGTGGTGGTGTCCGAAAAGTAGCCGCACGGCGGCCCCACGGGCTCCGGACGGGACTTACAAGAGTAGGGAGGGGTTCGCTGCATGGGTCAGAAGGTCCATCCGGTAGGGATGCGCATCGGAATCATTCGCGACTGGGAATCAAAATGGTATGCGAACAAAAAGGACTACCAGGGGCTGTTGCACGAGGATCTCAAGATCCGCCAGTTTACGTTCAAGCGTCTGAGAGACGCGGCGGTGTCGCGCGTGCAGATTGAACGGGCGGCAAACCGCGTGAACGTGACGGTGCACACGGCGAAGCCGGGCATGGTCATCGGCAAGGGCGGCACGGAGGTCGACAACCTGCGCAATCAGCTCTCGACCATGACGGGCAAGCGCGTGCACATCAATATCGTCGAGATCAAGCATGCGGATCTGGACGCGAAGCTGGTGGCGGACAACGTCGCACAGCAACTGGAGCGCCGGGTGGCTTTCCGGAGGGCCATGAGGCAGGCGATGCAGCGCACGTTGCGCGCGGGGGCAAAGGGCATCAAGGTCCAGGTGTCGGGGCGTCTTGGCGGGGCGGACATCGCCCGCACGGAAGGCTACGCGGAAGGGACGGTGCCGCTGCACACGCTGCGGGCGGACATCGACTACGCGCTGACGGAGGCGCACACAACGTACGGCCGGATTGGCGTGAAGGTGTGGATCTACCGCGGCGAGATCCTGCCGACCAGGACGCGCAAGGAAGCTGAATAGGTCGCGTGCGCGGCGAGGGCCGGGGATGGGCTGGCCAGATGTACAGGGATGGAGGTAGACAGTCATGTTGATGCCTAAACGCGTGCTGCACCGCAAAGAACATCGTGGGCGCATGAAGGGCATGACCAAAGGCGGCGGCGAAGTCGCGTTTGGCGAATACGGTCTGCAGGCGCTTGAGCCCGCGTGGATCACCAACCGGCAGATTGAGGCGGCCCGGATTGCCATGACGCGGTACATCCGGCGCGGCGGCAAGGTCTGGATCAAGATCTTCCCGAGCAAACCGGTCACGGCCAAGCCTGCGGAGACGCGCATGGGCAGCGGCAAGGGTTCTCCGGAGAAGTGGGTGGCCGTGGTGAAGCCCGGACGCATCCTGTTTGAACTTGCCGGGGTTTCGGAGGAAGTCGCGCGCGAGGCGCTGCGTCTCGCGGCGCACAAGCTGCCCATTCGGACGAAGATCGTCGCCCGGGGCGAAGTGGAAGGTGGAGGTGAGCGGGGTGAAAGCTAAGGACCTTCGTGCCAGGAGTGACCATGAACTGCTGGAAGAAGTGGGCGCCCTGAAGCAGGAACTGTTCCACCTTCGCTTTCAGTTGGCGACAGGGCAACTGGAGAATCCGATGCGCATTCGCGAGGTGCGAAAGGCGATTGCCAGGGCCAAGACGATTCTGCGTGAGCGCGAACTTGGAATCAGCTGAACGGGAGGTGGACCGAACCATGCAAGAGATTCGCAGCGAGCGCAAGACGCGCGTTGGCAAGGTCGTCAGCGACAAGATGCAAAAGACGATCGTGGTGGCCGTGGAGACGACCAAACCGCACCCGCTTTACGGCAAGCGCGTGAAGCACACGAAGAAATTCAAGGCGCACGACGAGCACAACGAAGCCAGGATCGGCGACGTGGTGCGGATCATGGAGACGCGACCGATCAGCAAGGACAAGTGCTGGCGTCTGCTGGACATTATGCAACGGGCCGACATTCTTTGATCCGTGAGGGTCGCGCTGGATGAAGACGGCCGGACTGTTGGCGGAAGGAGGAGTGTACGGTGATTCAACCGCAGACGCGTCTTGTGGTGGCCGACAATTCCGGCGCCAAGGAGATCATGTGTTTCCGCGTGCTGGGTGGTTCAAATCGCAAGACTGCCAATATCGGTGACGTGATTGTGGCATCTGTGAAAAGTGCAACGCCAGGGGGCGTTGTCAAGAAGGGCGATGTGGTGCGGGCGGTGGTCGTACGCACGAGGCGCGGCATGAGGCGGACCGACGGTTCCTATATCCGGTTTGACGAGAATGCCGCGGTCATCATACGCGACGACCGGAGTCCGCGCGGCACGAGGATCTTTGGTCCGGTTGCCAGAGAACTGCGGGATCGGGATTTCATGAAGATCGTGTCCCTGGCGCCCGAGGTTCTGTAGTGCGGCGGGCTGCAGTGCGGCAGGCTGCGGCGCGGCGCCAAGCAACGGTGAAGGGAGGCAGAACAGCGTGACGCAACCCAAGGTGAAGATTCACAAGGGCGATGACGTAATCGTGATCGCCGGCAAGGACCGGGGCAAGAAGGGCAAGGTTTTGGCGGTGTACCCGCGCGAGACCCGGTTGCTGGTCGAGGGGTTGAATGTCGTCAAGAAACACGTGAAGCCGGACGCGGCGCATCCCGACGGGGGAATTGTGGAGCAGGAGGCGTTGATTCACGTATCCAACGTCGCCCTGATTGACCCGAAGTCGGGCGAGGCCACCAGGATCGGGTTCCGGATTCTGGAGGACGGGCGAAAAGTCCGCTACGCAAAGAAGTCGGGCGAACTGCTTGACTGATCTTTTCCGGGCAGCCGGACGGTGTGGATTCAGACGGTAGAGAGAGGTGCGGCAGATGGCAAGGATGCGGGAGCAGTACCAGGAGCGCGTTTCGCCGGCCCTGATGCAGAAGTTCTCGTACCGCAGCGTGATGCAGGTGCCGCGGATCGAGAAGGTCGTCATCAACATGGGCGTCGGAGAAGCGGCGCAGAATGAGAAAGTGCTGGACAACGCGGTGGCGGACCTGACGCTCAT
>JAKACX010000047.1 GCA_021821055.1 Bacillota bacterium | reverse complement strand
CAAGGAGAAACGCCTGTGGTCGGACGCGGGACGCGGCGAACCGATCTCCGTCTACGCCGCCCTGGACCAGGCGGACGAGGCGACGTACGTTGTCGCCAAGGTCCAGGAGCACGTGGGAAACGGCGGAATGTTCGGGGACTGCACCGTACTGTACAGGGCAAACGCGCTGTCGAGGGCGATTGAAGAGGCGCTGCTCGGCTCGGCCATTCCCTACAAGATCATCGGCGGCATGACGTTTTACGACCGACGGGAAATCCGGGACGTGATGGCGTATCTCAAGACGCTGGCCAATCCACAGGACGAGATCTCCCTGCTGCGCATCGTCAATACGCCGAAGCGCAACATTGGCGACAGCACGATCCGGCAGTTGCTGGATTACGCCCACGGCAGGGACCTGACGCTGCTCGACGCGATGGCGCACGGCGGAGACGCCGGTCTGACGCCCCGTTCGGCGACTGCCGCGCACGGCTTCCACACGATGATGACACGCCTGCACGAGATGCAGGAGGGACTGTCTGTGACGGAATACATCGAACTTGTGCTGCGCGAGACCGGCTACCGCGAGGTGTACGCCAAGAGCCCGAAGGAGGACGACCAGAACCGCCTGGAGAATATCGACGAACTGCTTACGGTGACGCGCTCCTTCGACCGGCGGCGACGCGGCACGCTCGCAGACTTCCTCGCCGAGACGTCGCTCTTGTCGGACGTAGACCGTGAATCGGACAAGCAGGACAATGCGGTTCGCCTGATGACCATGCACGCGGCGAAAGGACTGGAATTTCCGCTTGTCTTTCTCGTCGGCGCGGAGGAGACCATTTTCCCCCACGCGCGGTCGATGGACACGGCCGAGGATGTGGAAGAGGAGCGCAATCTGTGCTACGTGGCGATCACCCGCGCGCGCCAGAAGCTGCACGTCTCGCACTGTCTGGAACGCGCCATCTTCGGTCAGGTGCGGATGAACGATCCATCGCGCTTTCTCGGGGAAATCCCGGCCGACCTCACCCAGCGCGAGGCTGCACATGCCCGGGACGCCGTCGCCTGGAGCGTCGGCGCCAGCGTCCGCCATCCACAGTTTGGCGTCGGGATCGTCACGGACCTCGCCGGCGACGGGGATGAAGTGGCGCTCACCATCACATTCCAGTCGCGCCACGGCACGAAAACGGTGAAACCCGCGAAGACCCGCCTGCGCGCACTCGACTGACACCGCCTGTGTCACGCCTTGTGCGGGCGAAGGTGGTATGGGACGGTTGTGATGACCACGTCCCGGTTGCGCAGAAACCAGGCGCGGATGAGAAAGGCGCTCTGGTTGTGCAGCAGGTAGTGCCACCAGTGACGCGGCACAAACTGCGCCAGAATCAGGTGGACGTGATCGGGTTTTCCTCCCTCCCACGTCTCCAGCGTCCGGACAAAGCGCGCGAGGGGATGAATAAGCGAGCGATACTCGCTGCGCAGCGTCACAAGCCGGCAGGGCGATCCCCACTCGGCCCAGCGTCGTTCGAGGTCGGCGATGGACTCGTCGTCAAAGCCGATGTAGAGCGCCACAACCTCCGTGCCAAGACTCTGCGCAAACGAGATCGTGTGCTCGACGACGAGGTGGATCCCCGAAACCAACACGACGGTCAAAACGTGGTGCGGTTTCGGCGGGGTGACCCCGGGTGCGATGGCAATCTCCTTGCGCACGCCGTCGTAGTACCGCCCGATGGAGAGCGCCATGACGACGAGCAGCGGCATGGCAATCAGGACGATCCACGCGCCCTGTGAAAACTTCGTCACGGCGAAGACCACCGTCACCGTGGCGGTCACGGCGGCGCCCACCGCGTTGATGACGGCCTTTGTCATCCAGTGTCGCCCGCGTATCCTGCGCCACCGCCGCACGAGCCCGATCTGGGCGATCGTGAACGACATGAAGACGCCGATGGCGAATAGCGGGATCAAGGCGTTGGTCTGCGCGTCAAAGGCGATGATCAGCGTCGACGCGAGCGTGGCGAGCACCATCATGCCGTTCGAATACCCCAGGCGATCCCCGCGCAGCATGAGCGCGTGGGGCAGGAACCCGTCGGACGCAGCCAGCGCCAGCAACTGCGGAAAGCCGTTAAAGGTCGAATTGGCCGCGATGATCAGAACGAGAAACGTGGTCCAGGTGATGATCTGGTACATCACCCCGTGACCGAAGTAGACGGCGGCCAATTGGGACAGCATGGTATTTGTCGGATTGACACGGATGCCCTTGACGTAGAGTTCGTAGCCGAAGCCGATCAGCGTCACTCCCGTGAGGACCGTCATGGCCAGGTACGCCTTGATGGCGCTCTTTTGCCGCGGTTCGCGAAAGATCGGCACGGCGTTGGAGATGGTCTCGATACCCGTCAGGGATGAACACGCCGAACTGAACGCCTTGAGCATGATCAGTGTGGTGAGCCCCTTGGGAACGGCGCCAAACACCGGCGTGGTTGACTGGACAAAGCCGTGGGTGAGGCCATTGCCCAGCCCTACGGCGATCAGGATGAGCATGCTGGCCATGAAGGCGAAAGTCGGCCACGCGAAGACAGTGGCCGACTCGGAAACGCCGCGCAGGTTGACCAGCAGGATGACCAGCACGCACAGCAGCGAGAGAATCGCCGCATACGGCGCCACCATCGGATACGCGGACGCAATCGCCTGAATCCCGGCCGACACGGACACCGCCACGGTCAATACATAATCGATCAAAAGCGCGCTCGCGGCAACCAGTGACACCCACGGCTGCTTGAAATTATCGCGCGCGATGCTGTAGCCTCCGCCGCCGTTCGGGTACGCCAAGACCCCCATGATGTACGACGTCACGATAATGGCCAGGAGCAGCACCGTGGCGAGCACGATCGGGACGATGAACCACTCGGCGCGCGCGCCGAGAAAAGCCAGTTCGGTCGCGCCGGCCTCCGGCCCGTACGCGACCGACGAATAGAGGTCAGCGGAAAGGATGGGAAGCGCGATCAGCCAGAACAGTTTGTTGTGCGATGCCTGCAGTTCTCTGCTGCGCATGGGGCGCCCGACGACGATCCGCTTGACGGAACGGTAATTGAACAGCGCGAACAGCAGAGCGATGACGCCCAGGCTGAGCCAGATGAGCGTGTGCGACGAGCCGAGCGGCATACCGGTCAGACACCTCCGTTCGACCGTACTATACCACGTACGCAGGTCCATTTTCTGTACAGCCTGTCGCGCCGCGTTGCCCTGTCAGCCGTGGAGGGCCTTGTACAGCGCGATGTTCAATTCCAGGACATTGATCCGCGACCGGCCAAACACGCCCCAATCCGGCGGCAGGGTGTTCGCCTGCACAAGCCTCGTCAAGAACGTCCGGCTCAGTCCCGTGGCCAAAGCCACGCGCGGCACCTGAAGAAGAGCGGCCGACACGGTGACGTCAGGATCGAGCCCGGAACCGGAACTCTCCACGAGGCTCGCCGGAATCTCCCCCGTCTTCAGCCCCGGCGTCGTCCTGCGCAGATAGGCGATGCGCTGCTTGATGTGCGCGATCAGCGCCGCGTTGGTGGGACCGAGGTTGCTTGGAGCTGAATTGACCGCATTGTACGGCTGCGGCTTGCCCGTCGTCAGAGACACAGTGGCCGACGGACGGCCCCAGAAATATCCCCTGGCCGGCTCGAAGTTCTGTCCGACGTGCGCGGCGCCCGCCAATCGGCCGTGGACGTACACCGGGCTGCCCTGCGACTGCCAGGGCAAGGTCAGATTGCTGACCGCCGTCATCACCATCGGATACCCCAGACCAACCAACAGCCACAGCAGGACCGTCACGCCGACCATCGGCCGCAGGCTCTTCAACATGTGCTCATCCCCTTTCGTCCCGCGCTTCACGCGAGACCGAACAATCCCAGCACGCGATCGATGCCCCAGATCCCCACAAACGGGATGACCACGCCGAGAATGCCCCAATTGAAAATATTGCGCGCAAGCATCTTGTCGGCCGACTCCGCGCGGTACCGCACACCGCGGATGGCGAACGGGATCAACGCCGGTATGATCACCGCGTTGAAGATCAGCGCGGACAGGATCGCCCCGTGCGGCGTCTTGAGGCCCATGATGTTCAGGCCCTCAAGCACGCGCAGCGTCGGCACGGCCGCAAACATTGCAGGGATGATCGCAAAGTACTTCGCCACGTCGTTTGCGATCGAGAACGTCGTCAGCGCGCCGCGGGTGATCAGCAACTGCTTCCCGACCATGACGACCTCGAGCAGTTTCGTCGGATTCGAATCCAGGTCGATCATGTTCCCCGCCTCTTTGGCGGCCATCGTTCCGGAGTTCATCGCCAGTCCGACATCCGCCTGGGCGAGCGCGGGCGCGTCGTTCGTCCCGTCGCCCGTCATCGCCACCAGTTTCCCGTCCGACTGCTCCTGCCGGATGAGCCTGATCTTGTCCTCCGGCCTGGCCTCCGCGATGAAGTCGTCGACACCCGCCTCCTCCGCGATCACACCCGCGGTGATGCGGTTGTCGCCGGTCGCCATGATCGTGCGGATCCCCATCTCACGAAACTCGCGGAAGCGTTCACGCAACCCATCTTTCACCACGTCGCGCAGGCAGATGACGCCCAGCGCACGACCGTCGACCGCGCAGGCGAGGGGCGTCGCTCCCTGGCGCGCGACCTGCTCCGCAAATCCCTCCAACTCCTCGCGCGCGCCCGTCACCAGACCGCAGATTGCACTCACGGCGCCCTTGCGGATCTGCCGTCCGTCCGTCAGGTCAATACCGCTCATGCGTGTGTGCGCCGAAAACGGAATCGGCTCACCCGCCGCGTCGGGCAGTCTCTGCAAGGAGAGGGCCCTTTGCGCCAGTTCCACGACCGACCGGCCCTCCGGAGTCGCGTCGGCGAGCGACGACAAGAGCGCGGCTCGCGCCAGTTCTTCACCGGATACGCCCATCACGGGGAAAAACTCGGTGGCCATCCGGTTGCCGACGGTGATCGTGCCGGTCTTGTCGAGAATGATCGTGTCAATATCGCCCGCAGCCTCGACAGACCGCCCGCTTTTGGCCACGACGTTGACCTGCGACACCCGGTTCATGCCCGCGATGCCAATGGCCGACAAGAGCGCGCCGATCGTCGTCGGTATGAGACACACGAGCAGCGCGACGAGCGTCGTCGTGTTCGTCGCGTGCGGACCGTAGAACTTTGCGATCGGCGACAACGTGACGACCACCAGGACGAAGATGAGCGTGAGCACGCCGAGAAGCGCGGACAATGCAACCTCATTGGGCGTTTTCTGCCGCTTTGCGCCCTCGACGAGCGCGATCATCCGGTCGAGGAACGATTGACCCGGCTCGACCGTGATTTCGATCACCAGGCGGTCGGAGATCAAGCGCGTGCCGCCCGTCACGCTGTCGTCCGCGGCCTTGACGACTGGCGCCGACTCGCCCGTGATCGCCGATTCGTCGACCGACCCGACGCCTTCCACGACGACGCCGTCGCCCGGAATCACATCGCCGTCCTCCACCAGGCAGCGCACGCCCTTGCGCAGTACGGACGAGTCCGCGATGTCGTGGCCGCCGTCCGCCCGCAGCAGCTTCGCCTGCGTGGACGACTTGGTGCGGCGCAGGAAGTCCGCCTGCGCCCGTCCTCTGGCCTCGGCGTACGCCTCGGCGAACGTGGCAAACAGGATCGTGATAAACAGAATGACCGTCACCAGCGTGTCGTACAGCCGGCTGGCCGGTGTGGACGCCGTGACAGCAAACCACAGTGTGACCAGCGTTCCGATTTCTACAACCATCATGACGGGGTTGTGGACCATCTCGGCCGGATTGAGTTTGCGAAACGTGTCGCGCAGAACCTTCAGGTTGTGTCCCTGTGCCAGCCGCGAGTCACTTTTGTTGTCCATGCCGCCTGAGTCACCTCTGCTATACTGGAAATGCACAGCCAAGTCCTAGAACAGGTGGTGCGCGATCATCAGGTACTGCTCCGCAATCGGCCCGAGCGCCATGATCGGGAAGAACGTCAGCGCGTTCAACACGAAGATGGAGCCGAACAGGATCCCGCCGAACAGCACCGTATCCGTCCGCATCGTCCCCGAACTCTCGGGAACAGTCTTCTTGCGGAGCATGGACTGCCCGATAAGAAGCATGGCCATGATCGAGGCATAGCGGCCGATGACGACCACGACGCCGAGCGCCACTTCATAGAACGGCAGGGCGGCGCCCAGTCCGCCAAACGCGGAACCGTTGTTTGCCGCGGCCGACGAAAAGCCGTAGATGATCTCGCTCAGGCCGTGCGGCCCAGGATTGAGGATCCCCTGGAGGCCAGAGGGCGAGTGGACGGCGACCGCCGTTCCGAGAAGGATCAACAGCGGATGCAGCAGGAACGCGACCGATGCGAGCGTGACCTCTCGTGTCTCGATCTTCTTGCCGAGAAACTCCGGCGTTCTCCCGACCATCAGACCCATCAGGAAGATCGTGATGATGACGAACATGATCATATTGAGAAAGCCGACACCCTTGCCGCCAAACACCATGTTCAGGAACATGCCAATGAAAAACGACAGCGAGGACAGCGGCAGAAAGCTGTCGTGAGCGCTCGCCACCGACCCGGTCGTAAACGCCATGGTCGACGTCTCGAAAATTGACGTTCCACCCATGCCGAAACGCACTTCCTTGCCCACCATGTTGCCGTGCGTGGCGAGACCGAGCGCGTTGATCACGGGATTGCCCGCCGCTTCAGGAAAATACGTGAGCGCCAGCATGATGAGAAAGATCGATCCGGCAACGCCGGTCAGTGTCCACGCGAGGCGCCGCCGTCCGGTCATCGCGCCAAAAAAGTAGAAAAACGCGACGGGCAACAGGCCCATGGAGATCGTCTGAACGATGTTGGACATGGCGCTCGGATTCTCCAGCGGACTGGCGCTGTTCGCATTCGTGTAGCCGCCTCCGTTTTGGCCGAGGTGTTCGATCGCCTCCCAGCTTGCGATCGGTCCGCGCGGAACGACCTGCGTCTGGCCGGCCAACGTGTGTACGTTCAGGTAGGGCGCGAGCGTCTCCGGCACACCCTGGCCGACGAGGATCATGGTCACGATGATCGCGAGCGGCAGCAGGAGCCGTGTGCACACGAGCGTGACGTCGACGAAGAAATTTCCCAGCTGCCGGCCCGAGAGCGCGCGCACCACGGCGATGCCGACCGCCCCTCCGGCCGCGGGTGTGACAAATTGGAGGTAGGACAGCACGCCGAACTGGGAGAAGTACGACATCGTGTTTTCGCCGGAGTACGCCTGCCAGTTCGTGTTGGTGGTGAAGCTGGTCGCCGTGTTGAAGGCGAGCAGTGGGTTGATCGGGCCAACGTGCATGGGATTGAACGGCAGCACATTCTGGATGCGCAGCGCCGTGTACGCGAGAACGGCCCACAGCAGATTCGTTCCGAGGAAGGCGAACGCGTACTGCTTCGCGGTCATGTTGCTCGCGCGGGACACGCCGATGGCGCGAAAGATCAGGTTCTCCAGCCAGCCGAACGGTTTGTCCAGAACCGTCGGCTGAAAGGTGAAGACTTTCGCCATGTAATTGCCCAGCGGCTTGATCGTCAGCAGAAATACGCCGATCACGACCAGCCATGTCAGCGTGGTGGACAGTGACAACCGCGTTCAACTCCTTGTCGTTCTAGAATTTCTCCGGCCGGACGATGACCACGACCAGGTAGACCATGACGACGATTGAAATGAACAGCAATATCCCGTTTTGCACGCGCGATTCCCCTTTGCCGTCAGAGTTTGTTCAGATAGTGCATCAGGCCGAACGAGAACGAAAACGACAGAACGATCAGTCCCAGCATGAAGACATCCGCCATGCTCCGCATCCCTCTTTCCGGCGGATAACCGGCCCGCCGCCTTGACCAACTGCGACCGATTGTAATCCAATAGTCATGAATGGATCCGTAAAAGCCGTCTCCTCACCATAAAAAACATATAAAAGTTGCGCTGCGCCGCATTGTCTGTCAGTATGGCAACACGGCAAATCCACTCGTGCGGAGTTGGCCCACAGCGATGAATGTGACGTTCGACGGACGGCGGGCAGCCAGAGGCAGGCGCTTCGCGCTCCTCGTCGCGGCCGCTTTTCTGGTCTGGTTTACCATGACGCGGATGGTCGCCTGGTCGCGCGCGGCGCAACAGCTGCACAGCGCCCGCTACGCGCTCATCTGTCTGCTCGAGGCGACGCGCCAGTTGCAGGCGCACAACACCCGCCTGGCGATCTCGCTCGTCAGGGCGGCGAGCCGCGCCGTCGGCCGCGGACCGACCGCGACTCTTCGCCAGATTCCCGCGCTCGAGACGGCGGCGCTGCGCGCCGTGGAGCGCGGGCCGGGCGCCGCGCACGCCCTGATTCTCACATGGCTGGTCGCCGTCGCGTCGATCATCGCCCTGTTTCTATGGCGGGACCGCACCGTGACGCGACTGCGCGCGGAGCAGAAGCTGTTGCGCGACAAGCTCTTGGTCATCTCGGGAGGCTGGATGCTCGCCACGGTCAAGCCGGGCAGCGTCAAGGATGTGGTCGCCGGCATCCTGGCGCAGGTGGTCAAATTCACCTCGATCGACGCCGTCGAAGTCCTCGCGGTATGCGAGGACCGCACCTACGCGCTCGCCCCCTACTGCGCGAGCAGCGTGTCCCTGCTGCGCGATCACCGGCTCGTCCCGCGCGCCCTGCTCGACTCCCCCGGCGGCGCCGTCATGCGTGTGATGCAGACGCGGGAGCCGTTCTACAGCGGAGAGCGTGGGGAACTGGGCAGCGTCCTGCCGGGCGTGCGTCTTCGACGCGTGGCGATCTATCCGCTGGCTCACGGCGACACGGTGTGGGGCGTCGTGGTGCTGCGCGGCCAGAGCGCCAACTGGCACACGCACCTCGAGGACCTCATCACGATCATCGCCAAGGAGTTGGCGGTGCTGCTCGCCTACGCCAGGATCGAGGAGGACGCGGACCAGGCGGCGCGCTTCCAGGACCTCGCCCGCGTGCGCTCCGAACTCCTGGCGAACGTCTCGCACGAACTGCGCACCCCGCTCGGCCTGATCCGCGGCTACACGGAGACCCTCCTCTACCAGGGAAAGCAGTTGCAAAGCGAGGACCTGCGCGACTTCTTGACCGTCATTGCCGACGAGAGCGCGCAACTCGAGGGCCAGATTGACAAACTGCTGCGCATGGCCACCATGGACACTCCGGGCGCAAACGACGCGCGGGCGCGCTTCTCCTGCGAAACGTGGGCCGCCCGCCTGCGCCGCCGCGTGGCTCCTGAAGGACGCGTCAGCCTGCGCGACGAGATCGCGCCCGGTTCCACATTGTTCGGCAACTTTGAAGACCTGCTCGACGCCGCGTCAAACCTGGTGGAGAACGCCCTCAAATACTCTCCAGGACCCGTCGCCGTCGAACTTGCCGCGACCGACGCCGTCTTTCGCGTCACAGTGCGGGACGCGGGCGACGGCGTGCCAGACAGGGACCTCGACCGGATCTTTGAGCGTTTCTACCGCAGCCCGCTGCACGCCCAGTCGGACAAACGGGGATCGGGGCTCGGCCTTAGCATCGTCCAAAGCATCGTGCAGGCGCACGCCGGCCATCTGTGGGCCAGAAACCGGGCCGGCGGCTTTGAAGTCGGCTTCGCCATCCCCGCGCGCCTTGCGCCATACGCGCTGCCGGAATCATCGTCCGGCAGCGGGCGCCGCGCCGCAGGGCGCGCAACGGGGGAAGACGCGGCCACTGGCGGAGATGCGACCACTGGAGGTGCGGATCAATGACGGACGCGCGATCGGCGACGATTCTCATTGTCGAGGACGAAGAGAAGTACCGCCGACTGCTCAAGACCAATCTTCTGTTGGAAGGCTACCAGGTGACAGAAGCCGGAAACGGCCACGACGCCCTGCAGGCGGTCTATGGCAGAGAGCCGGACGCCATCGTGCTGGACCTTCGGCTTCCGGAAATGGATGGGTTCCAGTTGTGCAGGAGGCTGCGCCAGATCACGTCGACGCCGATTCTCGCGCTCACCGCGCTCAATACGGAAGCTGACCTGATCCACGCGCTCGACCTCGGCGCGGACGACTATATGACTAAGCCATTCTCGCTTCAGGAATTGCTCGCCCGCCTGCGCGCACTCATCCGGCGCAGCAGCGGCGACGCCGCGGAGGCCACACTCTCGTGCGGCGATATCAGCCTGGTCCCTGACGTGCGTGAACTGGCGATTCGCGACGCGCGCAACAGACTCACCCCAACCGAGTGGAAATTGATGCAGGAGTTCGTGGGCAACTGTGGCAAGGTGCTGACGCACGAACACCTGCTGACCAAGATATGGGGCCCCGAGTACCGCACAGACCACGAGTACCTGCGCGTCTACGTGCGCAAACTGCGCGCCTGTCTGGAACCGAATCCGCGCCGTCCCGTGTACCTCATCACCCAGGCGGGCATCGGTTACATCCTCTATCCAAAACCGCACGCCTGACCGGCCGACAAGTACGGAAGATCCGGGATTGGGGCCCATACACGGCGCACTGCCCGGGCAATCACCCACAATGAACAGGACCCCGGACCATAGAATGTGTTATGCAGACCGGGAGGAGGATTTTGCAATGGGTGTGTTTGGTGGATACACGCGCTGGGCGGTGGTCTTTCTGATCATCTTCGTCCTGTTTTTCCTCTTTGTGCCAGCCGCTGGCCCTGTGGCAGGCTACTGATTCAGAGCAACCGGCCCTGGAGCCAATCGTTCGGCCGACCGATCCGGGACCAGCCGTCGCTTCGTGCGCGGCTGGTCCCGGCCGTCAATTTCCTTATTGCGCGAACGCTGCCATTCCGTATATAATAAATTCCCTGTGCATCAAGTCCTCGATCGCACGGCCGGCCATTCCACCACCATTCCCACCATTCCGACCATCCAAGGAGACCCGCCATGCCTGGCGCCCTTGCGCTCTTGCGCGCTGGATTCGCGCGCAACCTTCAGTATCGTCTGGCCCACATGTTCAACAACTTCGGCAGCGCCGTCTTCGGATTCATCTACATGGCGCTGTGGCAGGCGGCTTCGCGCGGCCGGGCGCTCGGCCCCTACGCTGCGCATGCACTCATCACCTACATAGCCGTCAACCAGTGCCTGCTCTGGGTGACCACCTTCACGACCAGAGGCCTCGGGATCGGCACATGGGTGCGCACAGGCCAGATCGCCCTGGAAATGCACCGCCCACTGCCGTTTTTTTCGCGCGTCATGGCAGAAGAGGCGGGGCACATCGCCTACAACTTCTGCTACCGCAGCCTGCCCCTCGCCCTGTTGTTCGCATGGCTCGGCGACCTTTCGGTCCAGCGCCTGACGATTCACGGGGGGATTGAATTTGCCGCCGCCGCCCTGATCGCCGCATACACGGGCCTGTGCCTCAATTATCTCGTGGGCCTGTCCGCCTTCTGGCTGACGGAAATCCGCTTCGCGCACACACTCATGCTGGCGGTCAGCACGGTGGCTTCCGGAACAATGGTCCCGCTCGCCCTGATGCCGGGCTGGGCCGCGCGGATCGCGACGCAGTTGCCGTTTGCCTCGCTGTCCAACGTCCCGGACAACATCTTTCTCGGGGTCGCGACGCCTGACATCTGGCTCGTTCCGTGCGTCTGGGTGGCCGTCCTGACCGCGGCCGCAATTGCCATGACGGCGGCGGCGCGCAGAAAGCTCGAGATTCAAGGCGGTTGACGCCGCCAACCTGTACGGGGGGTGAACGGCATGCAAGGAGGCTGGTGGCGCAGCTACCGCCTGCTCGCCGTCGCGTCGCTGCGGTCGCGCATGGCTTATCGGACCGACTTTATCCTCTCCACCGTCACGTCGGCGCTCGCCACCTTGGTCGACCTGGTCGGCACCGTCTTTGTGATTCTCCGCGTGCACACCATCAACGGCTGGGGATTGTGGAGCGTTGCCTATCTCTTCGGGGTGACATCGGTTGGCGGCGGACTGTTTCGCATGATGGCGTCGGAACTGTACGACTTTGACAAGTACCTCGTGCAGGGCGAACTCGACAGCCTGCTCATCCGACCGACACCCGTGCTCACCGCGCTGCTCGCGCGCGGCGTCAATTTCAGCCGGCTCGGCCTGCCGCTCCAGGGCCTCGCCGTCACCGCGCTCGCACTCTGGCAGCTGTGGCTGCCTGCCCACCTCGGCCTCTTGGCGCTGGTCGAGACGCTCGGGATCGTCGTGCTCGGAACAATCATCTGGTTCGCCGTGGGACTGGCTGTCGCCGGCGTCGGCTTTTACACGACGCGGATCGACGAACTGCAGGTGACCGCCATTTACGGTCCCACGCTGGCCGCCAATTATCCGCAGACCATCTACCCTGCATGGCTGCGCAGTCTGTTCATGTACGTCATACCCATCGCTTTCGCAAGTTATTTCCCGGCACAGTACACGCTGCGCCTCGGAGGCAGCGCACTGACCTTTCTCTACAGCACCGTGGCCGCATGCTGCGCGCTCGCAGTCGCGCTGGTCATCTGGAACACAGGCCTGCGCCACTACCGCAGCACGGGCACGTAAAATGGAGGGAAAGCCGTGTACGCGATCGAACTGTCCAATCTCACCAAGGTGTACAGAAAGACGCGCCGCCGCCTTTTTCGTGTGGTCGGCGGGACGGCGCTGACCGCCGTCGACCGGATCTCGCTGCGGATCGCCCCCGGCGAGTTCATCGGCCTGCTCGGCCCGAACGGCGCGGGCAAGTCGACCGCCATCAAGATGATGACCGGCATCCTGCATCCCACGAGCGGCAGCGTCCGCGTCCACGGACTGGATCCGCACAGGCGGCGCGTCGAGGTGGCCAGGCACATCGGGACCGTCTTCGGCCAGCGCACGCAGCTCTGGTGGGACCTGCCGCTGCGCGACTCGTTTGCCATCTTGCGGGCCATGTACCGCGTGTCGCCGGACGACTACCGGGTGCGGCTGGATGAGTTGGAGGCGGCCCTGCAACTGTCGTCGTTCTGGGACACCCCGGTCCGGCAGCTATCGCTTGGCCAACGGATGCGCGGGGAACTCGCGGGCGCCCTGCTGCACCGTCCGCCCGTCCTGTTTCTGGACGAGCCCACGATCGGCCTTGACGTGACCGCCAAGACGAGCGTCCGGGCCTTCCTGGCGGCGCTGAACAAGACACATGGCACGACTGTCATCCTGACCACGCACGACATGTCCGACGTGGAGCAACTCTGCCCGCGCATCGTCGTCATTGACCAAGGACAGACCATCTTTGACGGCGGCGCAGGGAACCTCGCCCTGCGCGTCGGCCTTCCCTCCATGCTGGTCGCGAGCTACAGGCATCGCAGCGGGGCCATGCGCCCGGGGGACTGGACCGTAGACGACGCAGGGCACACGGTGAAGGTGTCGTTCGACCGCGGCCGCACATCCCCCGTCGAGGTGCTGGGCGGCCTGCAGGAGATCGGGAGTCTGGAGGACTTCAGCATGACAGAGCCGGGACTGGACGCCGTCATCACGCGATTGTACGCTGGCGACGCGCGTAGGTGACATTCCCGGCGTGAACGCCGGGTTTCGCGAGACAGTCTGTCTGATGCTGCACAAGATTCGCCATGCGATGCAGTCGCGCGAGGTGGCCCACCGGTTATCCGGCATCGTCGAGATGATGGATGAAGCCTCTATTGGGATGCAACCGTCGGGGGCGATGGGTTCGGGGCCTACCGGGCGCTGGCCGAGAAGCGCGCGACATTGACGATGAAGTTCGATCCGCAAAACAACCAGGACCACATGACATAGCTGCATGAGGCGATTTCGAACGCCAAATTCTTCTTGCTTCGGAACGGATCACGGGATCAAGAGAAGGCATCTACAGGCGTATCTGAGCGAGTACACGTACCGCTACAGCCAGCGTCGCTTCCGGCGGGAGTGGTTCAACAGCCCATTACAATAATCCATTTGTTCCACTCAAATTACAGCTGCTGAGCTGTCAGGATAGCCACATAAAAATAACCCCACTTTGCCATCCTGCCGCATCGTGGGATTACGCGTTCTTCATTTTCTATCAAGTTTGGCCCGGTGGACTGCCTTCTTGAGTTCCTCAACCCGCACCAGCGACAAGCCAGTGGCTTCCTGCACGTCGGCCACGTCCATGCCCTTGCCAAGCAAGTTTTGCGCAACCTGTTCCTTGCCTCGTTCGATGCCTCGTTCGATGCCGCGTTCGATGCCTCGTTCGATGCCTCGTTCGATGCCTTGTTCAATCCCCTCTTGCCGTGCCTTTTGATCCGTCTCATCCAGCATCTCTTTGACCAAGTCCGTCATCCTCAACGCCTCCTTCAACCGCTTCTGATCCTCTTCGCTCAGCACCCGGCCACTCAGACCCAAGATGAGCGCCACCGCATAGTCCTGCTCCGTTCGATTCTTCAGGCTCAACGCCAGATTGACGGTTTGGGTCAGCAGATCGCCATCCGACGAGCCGGGGTGCGCCATGAAAGGCAGGAAAGCCAAGTCCATGCGATCCTGCGGCCCAAAGTCGTCGTGCGCCACACGCTGTTGCAGCCGTCTCAGTGCGGCGAGTCCGTCTCTGTCTCTAAGATACACGTTCTCCAGCCGATATTGAAGACCCCCGGCATCCAGCGCAGTCGGTGCGTCGTGTACGTCCTGGGTGTACAATACAACGGTCCGCACCGGCTTGCAATAAGTCGCTGTCAGGCGCGCGTCGTACAGCAGGAACCGATACAAGTTGGGTTCTAACGTGGTCTGAAACTCGATGTGCAGGAGCGTGCCGTCCGCCAGAGTGAATCCAACGTCGATGAATCCGGAGCGAATGTCTACCTCGTCCAGTTCAGTCGGAATGGCGGCGATGACCTGCACGCCCTGGACGCCCATCCAAGCCAAGCCAACCTCACCCATCGTCACGGCCAAGTGTTTGAGCAAAATGTCCTTCGCGTTGCGCGCAATTGTCATGTCCGCCCCAGTCTCCCCGCGCGTGCTGACTCCATGTTACAAAATGTGGACGGACAAGCGAAGTGCGGCGGGTGCGTCAGCAATCAGCTTGCTCTGCGCGCCCTCCACCGCGTCCCTTTCGAGCATCCGATCCAGAGTCACTGGGGCGTGAACGGCGGATGGACCGGATTTGCCGGCGGGAGATCGAACGATGGCTTCGTGCGCTGCAAGGGAATTGGCTGTGGAGTCGGCAGGACAAAAGGTGATGCGTAGGGTCGATGAGGATGTCCGCTCGACCCCGTCAGGCCCGAACCGATAGAAGTGACAATCCCGATCGAAGCGACGATCACCGCGCCAACCAGCGCGCCCAGACCAAAACGCCGCCGTGACATATCCCATCGCCTCCGATGAGCATCAAACTTCCTCGTCTACATTCTGCCCCCATCGCACCTGAAAAACAAGTGCGATTCGCGGGCCGCGCGACGCGAATATCAAAGCGTGCGGACCATCACGATGAACGGCACGTCGCCGCGCAGAAACTCGGCTGTCGGACGAAACCCGAAACGCCCGTAAAGACGGATGGCCCGGCCATTGAACGCGGCGACCGTCAGGCGGGCCGCGGCGCCCTGATGCCGCACCTCCAACACCTGCAGCACGAACGCGAGAAAAGCAGGGCCCATTCCTCGCCCGGTGAGGTCCGGCCGCATGCCGAGGCCAACGTCTACTACAGTGCCCTGCGACAGATTCTCGTACGCACTTCCGGAGTGTCCGGCAGGCACCTGGGCAGAGACGCCGAAACAGCAGAAGCCGACGACTACGCCCGCGTCATCTGCGACGGCAACGTATTGACCGTTCAGGAGTTCCGTCAGATCACCCGATCCAGCCATGTCGTACATGTCATACGGCGGGTCGTACCGCCAGGCCGCGATAAGCCGGGCAATGTCCGGCGTCATATGGACTGTTCGCACGTTGGGAACGCCCTCCCCGGTGCACGACTCGTATGCGCCAGCAATCGAGGTTCCATGCCCGGATCCTCACAAGTGACTGACGTCCGCGAACCTGGTCAACCCATACCGATCCCCGGCCCAGTCCATACGCGTGATTGAACACTCCGCTACAAGTTGGCCCTGCACCTCGGCAAACCGGGGGTGCCAGCGTTCCAGTTCCTCGGCGGCAATCACGTTGATCAGGAAATCCGTAATCAATCCTCCGTGCCCAACGGCGACAACGCTCCCGCTTCGCCCATCTCGGCCCAAGTCCAGCGCGAACGACTCCAGTCGCTCACCCGCCTGCTTCGCCGAGTCGCCGATGAGCGGCTCGTATTCGCGGTCGCGCGTGCATCTGTCCCACATCTCAACAAACTCCTCAAATGTCTGTCCTGGCAAGTCGCCCCAGTTCGCCCTCTCCCT
>JAKACX010000096.1 GCA_021821055.1 Bacillota bacterium | reverse complement strand
CTCTTTTTATCTTGGAAGTGGCGGCGCCCGTGGTCGGGCTGGTCATCTTCAGCGTGGACAATGACGGACTGGTCGGGCTCCAGAGTTACAGTGGGCTGCTTTCCGACACGTCGTTCCAGCACGCCCTGTTGCGCTCCCTCGCCATCGCCCTTGTGAGCGTGGCGCTCGCCGTCCTTCTGCTGACGCCGCCGATCTTTTACGGCTACCTCTACAGCCCGCGTCTGCTGCGCGTCGTCGAAGCGCTGAGTTTTGTCACTTTTGTGCTGCCGGCCGTCGTTCTCGGATTGGCATACGTCCAATTCTTCAGCAATCCGCCGCTCGCTCTGGCTGGCACTCCGACGCTTTTGCCGTTTGCCTTCACGCTCTTTGGAATGCCCTATTACGTCCAGGCGGTGCAAAACCGGCTGCGGTTGACCGATGCGAGACTGTTTGCCGAAGCGGCGCGCAGTCTGGGCAGTTCGGCGTGGCGCAGCTTCTGGCGCATCCAGTTTCCGGTGCTGGGCCCGGGCGTCCTGGTCGGGTCGGTGCTGGTCTTTAGCATCAGCATGGGCGAGTTTACCATCACACAATTGACCACCGGTGGATCCTTCATGACGCTGCCCATCTACCTGCAGGTGGGCTTTCAGAACGACCCGCTGACAGGCGCCGCCATGGCCGTCGTGGGAATGGCCATCGCGGTTGGCGGCGTGTTCGCAACCTTGGGCACATTCTCCAGATGGCAAAGGGGGTAGTCGACGATGGTGAAAATTGATGGTCTGTCCAAGCGGTTTGGATCGTTTTTTGCCGTCACGGACTTTTCACTGCAGATTGCAGAGGGTGAATTCGTCACGCTGCTCGGCCCGAGTGGTTCGGGCAAGACCACCGTGCTGCGCATGGTTGCGGGTCTGGAGCAGCCAACCGCCGGGACGATCGGACTGGCAAAGCGGGACGTGAGCCGGATGCCTGCGCAAAAGCGCGACATCGGACTGGTCTTTCAATCGTACGCCCTGTTTCCGAACATGACCGTTTCGGGCAATATCGCGTTTCCGCTCGAGGTCCGCAGATGGAACCGGGAGAAACGCGAGGCGCGGGTCCGGGAGTTGCTCGAACTCGTCGGACTGACCCATCGCGCCGACTATGCGCCCGACCGGCTGAGCGGCGGCGAGAAGCAGCGCGTGGCCCTGGCGCGGGCGCTGTCGTTTCATCCGCCGCTGTTGTTGCTCGACGAGCCGCTGTCCGCGCTCGATGCGAAAGTGCGCCAGAATCTGCGCACATTCCTCAAAGAGATCCAGCGGACGACTGGGGTCACGACGCTCATGGTGACGCACGACCAGCAGGAGGCGCTGGAACTGAGCGACCGGGTGGTTGTGATGGCGAACGGGCGGGTGGAGCAGATTGGCACGCCGAGTGACGTGTACTACGCACCAAAGACCGACTTTGCCGCCACGTTCATCGGCGCGGTGAACGCCTTGCGGGCGTCCGTGCTCGCCGTCACCCCGTTTGACGGCGAGCAGGAACTGGCGCTCATGTCGTGGCAAGGACGCACCTTCTCGTGGCTTTTCCCGGTCGACACGGCGCGCGCGGGCAGCGACGCCGACGTGCGGATTCGCCCGGAGTCGATACGTCTCGTCGACACGGCCGATCCGGGGGGCTGGCGCGGCGTCGTGGCGTCCATCCGGTTCATGGGCGCCGTCACGCGCCTGGAGGTCGGCGTGGGAGACGGCGTGCTCACAGTTGACACGCTCTCGACGGCGCTGCCGGCGCTTGGCGTGGGCGACGCCGTGGGGCTGGCGCTGTGGGAGCGACAATCCGGCAACCGCGCGGGCGAATCGCGCGCGCAGGTATCCTCGGAAGCGGGTGTGTGAATGACGGAGTCGAACACGCTGTGCAAGTGGGACGGGCACACGCACTCTCCCTTCTGCCGGCACGGCGACGGCGCGTCGTTGGAGACGTATGTGACGCGCGCCGCGCAATTGGGATTCACGCGCTACAGCGTGACGGAACATCCTCCGCTGCCGCGCGCTTGGCTGCGGGACGCGGGCCAGATGGCGCAGTTGGCCATGACGGAGGACGAACTTCCCGGGTATCTGGCGGCAGTGCAGGCGGTGCGGGAGAAATTCGCCCCCGATGTCGATATTCGCATCGGACTCGAACTGGACTATCTGGCGGGCGCGGAGTATTTTACAAGAGACTTGATTGAGCGATGCAATGGGGCGTTGCAGGACACGGTCGTCTCCGTCCATTTTCTCCCGGGCCGCGGTGGCATGCGCTGCATCGACATGTCTCCGGCAGACTGGGTGGACGGGCTGCTGTCGTACTACGGCAGCGCGGACCGCGTGGTGCTGGAATACATGGAGCACATCGGGCGCGCGGTGGAATTCGCGGGCGGCCTGCCTGTGCCGGCCCGCATTGGCCACCTGACGCTGATCGAGAAGTTTCGCGCCGCGCTGCCGCCGTTTGACGATGCGCTGCTGACCGAGCGCCTTGCCGGACTGCTGCCTTTGTTGCGGCAAACGGGCGTAGGAATCGACGTGAACGTCGCAGGGCTGCGCATGCCGCTGTGCCGGCGCGCGTACGTCCCGGAGTGGTTCGTGCGGCGGGCGGCGCAGGAGGGCTTGGCGCTTGTCTACGGTTCCGACGCGCATCGCCCGCAGGATGTGGGCGCTGACTGGGAATGGTACAGGGAGGCGCTGACGGACTCAACGTCACAACGGGAATGAGGGTGTTGTCCATGTTGGCTGCTGACCGCCTGCGGGAGATTGTCGATCGGGTGCAGTCGCAGTCGTCCGTGCGCGTGGTGGACCTCGCCCAACGGTTTGGCGTCTCCGGCGAGACCATCCGGCGAGACCTTGAGCAGTTGGAGCGTGAAGGCCTCATCCGGCGCGTGTACGGCGGCGCGGTCGACGCGCAGCAGCACGCCGTGCGCCTGTATCGGGAGCGGGAATTGCATCGCATGGCGGAGAAACGGGCGATCGGTTGCCTGGCCGCGTCGCTCGTACAGGACGGCGACGCGCTGATCATCGATGTCGGCACGACGGTGCGAGCCTTCTGCGATTTTCTCGGGGGCCGGCGCGATCTGACGGTGCTTACGCCGTCGTTGCAGGCCGCACAGGCGATTAAGGCGGCGACCAATGCGCGCGTTCTCGTGACGGGCGGCGAGTTGCAGGATGACGAGGCCTACCTCGTCGGACCTGCGGCCGAGGCGATGCTGGCGCAATACTACGCGAACCGGGCGTTCATCTCCGTCGGCGGCATTTCTCTGGACGTCGGGTTGACCGATTTCAACGAGGCCGAGGTCCAGGTTAGGAA
>JAKACX010000095.1 GCA_021821055.1 Bacillota bacterium | reverse complement strand
GAGTGATGATCTCGGCGTCGCATAATCCCATGGAGGACAATGGCATCAAGTTTTTTGGCCCTGACGGGTTCAAGCTGCTCGACGAGCAGGAGGACGACATCGAGCGGCGGCTTCAGGCGCCCATGGAAACCGACAGGCCCGTTGGATCGGGAGTCGGACGCGCGCGTGATCGATTTGACCTGAAGGACTCGTACGCGGCGTTCTTGCGGCAGACGGTGCGCCACTCGTTCGCGGGGCTGCGGGTGGCGGTGGACGCGGCCAACGGCGCGGCCTACGAACTGGCGCGCGACGTGCTCGAGGCGCTCGGGGCGGAGGTCCTGCTGTTTCACGCTGAGCCCGATGGGCTGAATATCAATGTCGGTTGCGGGTCGACGCATCCCGACGAGATCGTTCGCCTCACGCGGGAAACGGGTGCGCAGGTGGGACTGTCGTTTGACGGCGATGCGGATCGGCTGATGGCCGCGGACGAACAGGGCGGTCTGGTGGACGGGGACCGGATGATGCTGATTTGCGGCCGTGACCTGCGCGACCGCGGGTTGCTGCGGGGGCACACGGTGGTGACCACGGTGATGAGCAACTACGGCTTTGTGAAGGCGGCGCGAATCGCGGAAATCGAACT
The DNA here is from genome assembly GCA_021821055.1 of Bacillota bacterium. Classification (GTDB taxonomy): domain Bacteria; phylum Bacillota; class Bacilli; order Alicyclobacillales; family SLC66; genus JAKACX01. The sequence goes on along the minus strand of JAKACX010000095.1, from coordinate 2,690 downwards.
GGTGCGCACGACCGTCGGCGACCGTTATGTCATGGAGGCGATGCGCGAGGGCGGGTACGTGCTGGGCGGCGAGCAGTCGGGGCACATCATTTTCCTGCAGCACAATACCACCGGAGACGGTCTGCTCACCGCTTTGCAACTGCTGGACGTGATGATCGACCGGGGGGCGCCGCTCGGCGAGTTGGCGCAGGTCATGCGTTCGTATCCGCAGACGCTGATCAATGTCCGGGTGCGCGACAAGAACGCGTGGCGCACGAATGCGGCCGTCGCGCAGGCGATTGCCGACGTGGAGGCGCGCCTTGGCGACGACGGGCGGATTCTGGTGCGCGAGTCGGGTACGGAGCCGATTGTGCGCGTCATGGTGGAGGCGCCGGACCATGAGGCGGTGCGCGAATACGCGGAGGCGGTCGCGGGCGTCGTGCGCGCCGAGTTTGGTGAAGGACTGGCCGGTTGACGGGCAGACGCGATGGGGGGTGAGGCTGCGAACGGAGCCATGCGACAGTGTGGCGATGGATGGCCAGACAGGAGTTCTGAGGTGCAGTAGAAAGCGCCAGGACTGATCGGCCGACGCGGGCCTGACAGTCGACGCGGTGGAGGTTAGCGAGTCATTCGGCGGGTGCCTCCCGGCGCGAGTCCGCGCCGTGACGACAGGACGAAAACTGACGGGAAACCGTCACGACAAGCGATGTCGAGGACAGACGGCCGGGAACTTCGGCCGTTGGGTGTACAAGGGCGAAGGCGGGACGCCGTGCCTGTCGTTCGCGTACACTTTTTGCAAGTTGAGTGTGATTTCACGGGGACGGGGTCCCCTGTTTGCCTGTGGCGCGATTTGTCGCGGGATGCATTTGAGCCGGAGAATTGGAGCGGGAGAATTGGGAGACATTCAAGGGGGTTGCGGCAATGTGCGGGATCGTCGGCTACGTGGGAGGTCGCCAGGCGCAGGACGTTCTGCTTGCCGGGCTGGGAAAACTGGAGTATCGGGGCTATGATTCGGCGGGCGTCGCCGTGTTTCGCGACGGGCACATCGACGTCTCAAAATCCGTCGGACGTTTGGGAAAACTTGTGGAGATGCTCGCGCAAGAGCCGATGGAGGGCACGCGCGGCATTGGACACACGCGCTGGGCGACGCACGGTCGGCCTTCGACGGAAAACGCCCACCCGCATGGAGGGTGCGCCCGTGAATTTGTGGTGGTGCACAACGGGATCATTGAGAACTACATGCAGATCAAGGAGGAATTGCAGGCGGCGGGGCACCGTTTCGCATCGGAGACGGACACCGAAGTAATTGCCCATTTACTGGAAGAGAACTACAGAGGTGACCTGCTGGAGGCGGTTTTCGAGGTTGTTGGACGGATCCGCGGCGCGTATGCTCTGGCGATCATGGCGGAACGCGAACCAAACCGCGTGATTGCGGTGCGGAAGCACTCGCCGCTCGTGATCGGTCTCGGGAGCGGTGAGAATTTCGTCGCGTCGGACATCCCGGCCCTGCTGGAATACACGCGCGATGTCTACGTGATGCAGGAGGGCGAGGTGGCCGTTGTCACGGAGGACGACGTGCGCTGCTATGACTTTGCGCGCAAGCCCGTGACGTTCACGCCGCTGCGCGTGACGTGGGACGCATTGGCGGCGGAAAAGGGCGGTTACGAGCACTACATGCTCAAGGAGATTCACGAGCAGCCGAAGGCCGTGCGCGATACGATCAGCGGCCGGGTGTCGGCTGACGGGCGGCGCATTGTGCTGCCGGAGTTCAAGTGGTCGGACGACGAGATTCGCGCGATCGACCGGATTCACATTGTGGCGTGCGGCACATCGTACCACGCGGGCCTGATCGGCAAGGTGGCGATCGAGCGCCTGGCGAAGATTCCGGTGGACGTGGAGATTGCGTCGGAGTACAGGTACCGCGATCCGATCGTGTCGGATCGGACGCTGATTGTCGGCATTTCCCAATCGGGCGAGACGCTCGATACGCTCGCCGCCGTGCGCAATTCTCAGGAGCGGGGCAACCGGGTGCTGGCGGTCACGAATGTGGTCGGGAGCTCGCTTGCGCGCGAGGGGGACGACGTGGTCGTGACGTGGGCGGGGCCGGAGATCTCCGTATGCTCGACCAAGGCGTACACGACGCAATTGATCGCGCTCTATCTCCTCGGCGGCTACCTCGGCCAGGTGCGCGAAACGGTGGAACCGGAGCGGATTGCCGAACTGATCGCGGAATTGCAGCAGTTGCCGGCGAAGCTGGAGGAGGTGCTGGAGACGGCGCCGCTGATCGACCAGATCGCGCGCTCCTTCTCGGCGTGGGACGACGCATTCTTCCTCGGGCGGGGGCTCGACTTCGCGGTGGCGCTCGAAGGCGCGCTCAAGTACAAGGAGATCTCCTATATTCACGCGGAGGCGTATCCGGCGGGAGAATTGAAGCACGGGACGCTGGCGCTGATCGTAAAGGACGTCCCGGTCATCGCGCTGGTGACGCAGGACGATCTGTACGAGAAGTCGGTCAGCAATATCCTCGAAGTCAAGGCGCGTGACGCGCACGTGCTCGCGATTGCCTGGCAGGGCGACGAAGCGATCGGGAAATCGGTGGACCGCGTGCTGTACGTGCCGCGCACAATGCCGTTTCTGGCGCCGGTGCTGCTGACGGTGCCGCTGCAGTTGCTGGCGTATTATGCGTCGGTTGCGCGCGGCAATGACGTCGA
>JAKACX010000094.1 GCA_021821055.1 Bacillota bacterium | reverse complement strand
TGGCCTCCCCGTGCGCGGCCAGCGCACGAAGACCAATGCGCGCACGCGCAAGGGACCCCGGCGCACGGTTGCCGGCAAGAAGAAATAAGGAGGCGGACAAGTGGCTACGAAGGTTAAGCGCAAAGGAACGGCGACAGCCACCCGGCCAAAGCGTCGCGACCGGAAAAACGTTGAGACGGGAATTGCCCACATCCGCTCGACATTCAACAACACCATCGTCACCATCACGGACCCTTCGGGCAACGCGATCAGTTGGGCGAGCGCGGGAAATCTCGGCTTCAAGGGATCGCGCAAGAGCACGCCGTTCGCGGCGCAGGTGGCTGCGGAGTCGGCCGCGCGCAATGCGATGGATCACGGCATGAAGACGGTTGAAGTGTATGTGAAGGGGCCCGGAGCGGGTCGCGAGGCCGCCATCCGTTCGCTGCAGGCGGCGGGACTGGAAGTGTCGGCCATCAAGGACGTGACGCCCATTCCGCACAACGGTTGCCGCCCACCGAAACGCCGCCGCGTCTGAGATCGCCAAGTGCGGCGCAGTTCACGCGCATTTCGCCTGGACATGCGGAATGCATAAATCTACCAGGAGGTGTCCATACTAGAATGGCAAGATATACGGACCCCGTGTGTCGTCTCTGCCGCCGGGAAGGCGTCAAGCTCTTCCTGAAGGGTGAGCGTTGCTACTCAGACAAGTGCGCCATTGATCGCCGCGCGTATCCGCCGGGCCAGCACGGCCAGGGACGGAAGCGTGCGAGCGAGTACGGACTGCAACTGCGTGAGAAACAGAAGGCGCGCCGCGTATACGGCGTGCTTGAGAAGCAGTTCCGCGCGTATTACGCGGAAGCGGCGCGCCGCAAGGGGATTACCGGCGACGCACTCCTGCGCATGCTTGAGATGCGCCTGGACAATGTGGTGTTTCGGCTAGGATTCGCCGCGTCGCGGGCGGAGGCCAGGCAGTTGGTGAAACACGGGCACTTTGACGTGGACGGCAAGCGCGTGGACATTCCGTCGTACCAGATCAAAGTCAACCAGGTCGTGACGGTCAGTGAAAAGAGCGCATCGTCGCCTCGTTTCAAAGAGCTTCTGGAAGCGGCCGAATCGCGGACCGCGCCGGCTTGGCTGGAGCGCGATATTCCCACGCGCCAGGGGAAGGTCCTGCGCGTTCCGGCGCGTGAAGAGATCGACGCACCGGTGACGGAGCAGTTGATCATCGAGTACTACTCGCGTTAAATGTGCAACTGGCTCGCTTCTGGCGGTATGGGCATCACCGGGCTGGGGCGTTGACCCTGAGGGAGGGTTAATGAGATGATGATTGAGTTAGAACGGCCGCGAATCGACACCCAGAGCATCAGCGAGGATGCGAAGTACGGCAGGTTTGTCGTCGAACCGCTCGAGCGTGGCTACGGCACGACGCTCGGCAACTCGCTGCGCAGGATACTGCTCTCCTCGATTCCGGGAGCCGCCGCCATATCGGTGCGCATCGAGGGTGTGCTGCACGAGTTCTCCACAATCCCGGGCGTCGTGGAAGATACGACCGAGTTCATTCTCAACATCAAGCGACTGGCGCTCAAGATCCACTCGGACGAGGTCAAGCGACTGATCATCGACACGGATCAGGCAGGAGACATCAAGGCCGGCGACATTCGCGTGGACTCGGATGTTGAGGTGCTGAATCCCGAGTTGCATATTGCGACCGTGGCGCCGGGCGGCAAGCTGTATGTGGAGATCATGGCGCAAAATGGGCGCGGCTACATTCCAGCGCACCTGAACAAGCCGGAGGAGCAGGAGATCGGGGTTCTGCCGATCGACAGCATCTTCTCGCCCATCTATCGGGTCAACTATCAGGTAGAGAACACGCGCGTCGGACAGATCACCGACTACGACAAGCTGACTCTGGAAGTGTGGACGGACGGCAGCGTCCGCCCGGACGACGCGGTTGGCCTTGCGTCGCAGATCATGATGGACCATCTTAACCTGTTCCTCGGGCTTACGGACCGCGTAACCGACGCGGACATCGTGAACGAGCGCGGCGAGGGCGTCAAGGATCGCGTCCTGGAGATGACGATAGAGGAACTCGACCTGTCGGTCCGGTCCTACAACTGTCTCAAACGCGCAGGGATCAACACGGTCCAGGAACTGTGCTCGAAGACCGAGGAAGAAATGATGAAGGTGCGCAATCTGGGCCGCAAGTCGCTCGAAGAGGTGCAGGAGAAGCTGGAGCGGCTCGCGCTGCATCTGCGCCCGGACGAGTGAGTGCGGGAATTCTGGATATGAAATCGGACATTTGTCCTGTGGGAGGTTCCTGACTGTGGGATATCGGAAGTTGAACCGTCGGACGGGTTCGCGTGAAGCGCTGTTCCGCAGTCTCGTGACGGATCTCTTCTTGCACGGCCGCATCCGCACGACCGAGGCGAAAGCCAAGGAACTGCGCAAGCTGGCCGACAAGATGGTCACGCTCGCGAAACGCGGCGACCTGCATTCGCGCCGCCTTGCCGCCGTGTGGGTGAAGCCGGAGACGGACGGCGCCGACGATGAGCCGGACGCTTTGCAGAAGCTGTTTTCCGAGATCGGACCGCGTTTTGCAGACCGCAACGGCGGTTACACGCGGATCATGAAGCTCGGCCCGCGTCGCGGCGATGCGACGGAAATGGTTTACATCGAACTGGTCGAGTGACCCTGCCCGTATGATCCGGATCAAACTCACCGTGGAGTACGACGGTACGGAGTTTCACGGATTTCAGAAGCAGGGCAACCTGCGCACGGTGCAGGGGGAGATGGAGGCGGCGTTCCTGCGCATCACGGGCCAGCCGCTTCCGGTGGTCGGCGCGAGCCGCACGGACGCGGGGGTGCACGCGCGGGGGCAGGTCGTTCACGTGGATGTGGACGACACCGTTCAACTCCCCTTGGAGAAATGGCCGTACGTCCTGAACCGCGGCCTGCCGCCGGACTTGGCTGTGCGCACGGCCGAGCGGACGGAAGGCGACTTTCACGCGCGTTTCACCGCGCGCTGGAAGTGGTACCGCTATGCCCTCGTCATGGCGCGGCCCGGTGTCTTTGCGGTCCGCTACGCGGCGCGCTCGCAGAGCCTGCTCGACGTCGAGGCGATGAAAACCGCGGCGTCCCTGATGGTGGGTGAACGGGACTTTTCGAGTTTCTGCTCGACCCGGGCGCAGCAGGAGAGCAAGGTCCGGACGATTCACGCGGTGGACATCGCGCGCAGGGGCGAGCGGGGACTCGTGTTCGACGTCCGCGGCAGTGCATTTCTGCACAACATGGTTCGCATTATGGTCGGAACGCTCGTGCAGGTGGGCAGGGGCCTTGTGCAACCGGATGCCGTGCAGTCCATCCTGGACGACCGCGATCGGCGGAGGGCAGGGCCGACTGCGCCCGCGCATGGACTGTGTCTGTGGCATATCGAGTACGGGGATCGCGACCCGTCGGCCGTCGTTTCGGATATTGACG
>JAKACX010000046.1 GCA_021821055.1 Bacillota bacterium | reverse complement strand
GAGGGCGTGTCGGGCTGGCGGGGAGGCGGTTTTTTCTCCGAGCAGCGCGTGCGCTGTTCACTGTATCGGCACGACTCCGGAGCGGAGGTCGGGGCCTGGATTGGGGGCGCGGGCCGAGTTGACGGATGACACGCATCCTGACACAGTCCTGATTGTGGAGGGGAAAAACGACCGCGCGCGGTTGCTGCCCCTGGTCCGCCCGGATGTCCGCATCGTGTGCACGTACGGAATTCCCGCGCATGCGAGGTTGATGGAAATCGTGGCCGCCGTCGGTACGGCGGATGTGGTGGTCTTCACGGACAGCGACGACGCCGGCAGGCGGATCAGGGGCATCCTGTGCGACGAGTTTCCCGATGCGCTGCACGTGCACACCAAAACGGAGTACGGCGCGGTGGAAAAGACGCCGATCGAGTACCTCGTGCAGGTGCTGGAGAAGCGTGAACTTGCGCGCTCATCCGTGCAGGATCGTGATACAATGGGAATCAAAGGGGGCGCTCCGGATGGATAAGGTGGCGGCGTCCAGCGCGGAGGCAGTGTCCGACATTCCTTCGGGGAGCACACTGCTGGTCGGTGGATTCGGTCTGGTGGGCATTCCCGAGAATCTGATCGGGGCGCTGAAAGAAAGCGGTGTCACGGATCTCGTGTGTATCAGCAACAACTGCGGCGTGGATGATTTTGGCCTCGGTCTGCTGCTCAAGCAGCGGCAGATCCGGCGGATGGTCTCGTCTTACGTCGGGGAAAACCGGGAGTTCGAGCGCCAGTTCCTGAGCGGCGAACTCGAGGTCGAACTGGTGCCGCAGGGGACCTTGGCGGAGCGGATCCGCGCGGGCGGGGCGGGCATCGCGGCGTTTTACACGCCGGCTGGCGTGGGAACGCCTGTCGCAGAGGGGAAGGAAGTCCGTCGTTTCGGTGACCGGGAGTACGTGCTCGAGTATCCGATTGTGGCGGATTTCGCGCTGATCAAGGGCCACATGGCCGATCGCTCGGGAAATGTGGTCTATCGCGAGACGGCGCGCAATTTCAACCCCATGATGGCGACGGCGGCCAGGATCACGATCGTCGAAGTCGAGCGCATCGTCGAGGTCGGCGAACTCGATCCGGACCAGATTCACACGCCGGGCATCTACGTTCACCGCGTCGTGCAAGGCGAGCGCTACGAGAAGCGGATCGAGCGGCGCACCGTGAGCGGCTGACGGCTTGCGGACGCTTTTCATTGGGAGGCGGGATGGCTGTGGCTCTTACCCGTGAACAGATCGTGCGCCGCGCCGCAAGAGAGATTCCGCGCGGCGCGTATGTCAATCTCGGCATCGGCATGCCGACGCTTGTCGCCAACCACATTCCGGACGATGCGGACGTGATGCTGCACTCCGAGAACGGCCTGCTTGGCATCGGGCCGTATCCGGCGCCGGACGAGGTGGACGCCGACCTGATCAATGCGGGCAAGGAGACGGTGACGGCCGTGCCCGGCGCGGCCTATTTCTCCAGTGCGGAGTCGTTCGCGATGATTCGCGGCGGACACATTGACGTGGCCATTTTGGGCGCCATGGAGGTGTCGGCCATGGGGGACCTCGCGAACTGGATGATTCCGGGGAAAATGGTCAAGGGCATGGGCGGCGCCATGGATCTTGTGCATGGGGCGAAGCGCCTGATCGTGACGATGGAACACGTGAACAAGAACGGCGAGCCGAAGATTCTGCGCGAGTGCACCTTGCCTTTGACGGGACGGCGGGTGGTGCACCGCATCATCACGGATCTGGCGGTGCTCGACGTAACGCCCGACGGCCTTGTCTTGCGCGAGATCGCACCCGGGCACGACGAACGGGAGCTGCGCGCGAAGACGGACGCGCCGTTTGCGGTCGCCGCGGACGTGTGCGAGATCGCGGTGTGAACGCAGCGCGCCCCGGGCCGACGGAATGGTGAGCCGGACCGCGCGGCGTCACAGAGGGGCGCGGTTGTCGGCCGCGCGCAGCACGGTCTGCACGGGGAGCGAGATGATCAGGTCGCGCGTCGCGGCGTCGTAGCCGACGAGTTCGTATTGACCCGTGTTGCGGACGATGTACAGGGAGTCGCGCGCGTCGTTGACGTGGACGCCGTACTGGGCGCCCTTGGCGGCGATGGCCGCGAGCAGCAGGCGGGTCGGAATCGGGATGTGGTCGACATACCCGGTTACGTGCGTGAGTGTGAAGTCATGGCGCCAGACGGACGGATCGCCGAGGATCTCCACGTGCACATTCAGGTTGAGCGGCGGTATGACCACCGTGCTCATCGCGACGGAGACGCGGTTGTTCTGCATGCCAAGCTGAAGCGTCGGAGTGGAACGCCAGGCGAGGAACCGCTCGAGCGGGAAGTACATCTGCACCTGGCCGCCGCCTGCCGAGGACGGGGATGAGCCGGCAAACACGGCACTTTGCGCGGCCTGTGCGTTGAAATAGCGGTACGCCACATAGCCGCCCGCGGCAGCGCAGCCCAGGGTGACAAGGACGCCGGCGACCATGCCGGCAACAAACGCGACGCCCGCACGGCGCTTTTGCACGCCGCGGTGTTGCGTCTGACGCGCAGTGTCCATATGCCTCAGACCTCCGTTTACTGCTTTAGGAAGAAGACGATCACGCGGAGTCTATTGTACATTATATATGCTGGAGCCAGAGACATGCCTCCATAGGGACCGGTGATGATGATCCCGCGAGCGACCGCTATGCAAGGCAGGGGGTGGGACATCGCTTGTCGTATCTGGAATACGTGATTCGTCCGGAACAGGCGGGTCTGATGGTGAAGGCGATATTGCGTCCGCTTGGGTTGAGCCGTCGGTTGCGCAGGCAACTGGTCGGGCAGGGCGGGATTCTGGTGAACGGTCGGTCGGCCTACCTGTCGAGCCGGGTGTCCGTCGGCGACCGGGTGACCATACAGGAAGTGCGTGAGGACGCGCCGACCGTGGCGGCAGAAGACCTGCCGCTTCGCGTAGTCTGGGAAGATGCGCACGCGCTGGTGGTGGACAAGCCGGCCGGGATGCTGGTGCACCCGACCGGGCGTGAGCGCACGGGCACGCTGCTGGCGGCGGTGCATCATCACGTCGGGCCGAACGGGCATGCCCGTCCGCTGCACCGCCTTGACCGCGATACGTCCGGTCTAGTATTGTTCTCCAGACACAAGCTGGCGCATGACCGCCTTTCACAGGCCTTGCTGCGGCGCCAGATCGAACGGGAATACTGGGCGTTTCTGGCCGGCGCGCCGGCGCAGGCGCGACTTGACGTGACACTGCCGATCGCCGTGGAGCCGGGACAGCGCATCAGGCGGATGATCGACGCGGAGGCAGGGCAGAGTGCGGTCACGCACTTCCTGCTCCTCGCCGTCTTTCCGGCAGACGGGGTGAGTCTCGTGCAGGTGCGCCTGGAGACGGGGCGGACGCATCAGATACGCGTCCACGCCGCCGCCATCGGGCATCCGGTGTTGGGCGACGCCCTGTACGGGGAGCAGCACGCCCTGGTGGCCCGCCACGCCCTCCACGCGAGGCGGCTGACGTTTCCGCACCCGCTGACCGGCGCGCCCGTGGCGGTGCGCGCCGGGCTGCCTGTGGATTTGGCGCAGTTGCTGGCGCACTTGTCGATGTGACGGCGGCTTGCGCGATCGGCGTCTGGATGTGGATTTCTATTCAGGGAGAGATGAGGTTGGGGAATACGGCGCCCATTGACGGTCAATCATTGCTGCAGACGCTGGCCAATCTGCCGGCAGGCGCCGCGGACGAGCGGGCGGTTGCCGACGCCCTTCGCGGCTTGCCTGGTGTGGCGGACGACGTGTGGACCGACGCCGTCGGAAATGTCGTGCTGCACCGCGCCGGGTCCGGGCCTAAGGTCATGCTGATGGCGCACATGGACGAGATATCGCTGCTCGTGCGCGACGTGGATGACCAGGGTTTGATCTGGCTGGTGCAGGCGGGCGGGTTTGATCAGCGGACGCTGGTCGGTCAGGAAGTCGTCGTGCGGGGACGCGAGACGTTGCCGGGAGTGATTGGCTCGGTTCCGCCGCACCTCACGTCTGCGGCGCAGCGCAACGAGAGTGTGCCGCTCGACGCGCTGTTCGTGGACGTCGGCATGCCGACCGCGCGCACAAGGGAACTGGTGGCCGTAGGAGATCGCGTGACCCTGAGGCGCCCCGTTGTGCCGCTGCTTGGTTCGCGCATGGCGGGCAAAGGGCTGGACGACCGCGCGGGCGTGACCGCCATGGTGCTGTGCATGGAGGCGCTCGGGACGCTGGAGGTGACAGCGGACGTGTACGCGGTGGCCACGGTGCAGGAGGAAGTCGGATCACCAGGGGCCGTCGTCGCGGCGACCGCGCTGCACCCGGACATCGCCGTGGCGCTGGACGTCTGCCATGGCGACATACCCGGCGTGCCGCCGCACCTCGGGTTGCCGCTCGGCGCGGGGCCTGCGCTTGGCCTTGGGCCTCACGTGCACCCGAAGGTGTTCGCGCGCCTGCGTGACGTGGCCACGGAGGGCGGCCTGCCGTTTCAGGTCGAGGCCAGCCCGGGCGCGACGGATACGGACGCCGATCCGGTCGCGATTGCGAACGACGGCGTGGCGACCGGTCTCGTGTCGATCCCGCTGCGCTATATGCACACGGCGACGGAAGTGCTGGATTACGCCGACCTGGCCGCGGCCGCGGGTATCCTCGCGCGCTTTGTGGCCTCGATTGACGCGATGTTTCTGGAGGATCTCGCATGCTACTAAGAGAGTTGTCGGAGGCCGCAGGCGCGTCCGGAGCCGAGGCGGAGGTGCGGGACATTGTCCGCGCAGCCGCGAAACCGTGGTGCGACCGCGTGTACACGGATATACTCGGTTCCGTGATATGCGAAAAGGGGCTGTCGTTGGCCGGACCGCGCGTGCTTGTCACGGCGCACATGGATGAAGTGGCGTTCATGGTGGTCGCCGTGGAGCAGGACGGCCTGCTGCGCTTTCGGCCGGTGGGCGGGGTCGACCACCGGGTCGTGGTCGCAAAGCAGGTGCTGGTCGGTCCGCGCAAGATCATCGGGGTGATCGGCGCCAAGGCCATTCACCTGCAGGGCAAAGATGAGCGGACGCGGCCGCTGGAATGGGAAGAGTTGTTCATCGACATCGGCGCCCGCGACGGCGTGGAGGCGCGCTTGCATGTGCAGCCGGGGGACATCGCCGTGTTCGCCACCGCATTTGAAGCGTTCGGCGAGCGTCTGGTGAAGGGCAAGGCGCTCGACAACCGCGCGGGCTGCGCGCTGTTGCTCGACGTGATGCAAGAAGCGTTTGCCCTGCCCGTCGTGTTCGCCTTCACCGTGCAGGAGGAAATCGGCCGCCGGGGCGCGGGGCCTGTGGCGCACAGGGTACGCCCGGATCTCGCCATCGTGGTGGAGGCGACGGTGTGCGCCGACGTCGGCGGGACTCCCGCGCACGAGCAGGGCACGGTGCTAGGCAAGGGGCCGGCCATTTCCGTGATGGACCGGTCAACGGTGTACCACAGTGGTTTTCGCGACTACCTGATCCGTGTGGCGAGCGACGAAGGGATTCCCTGGCAGAGGCGGCGCATCGCGGGCGGCGGCAACGACGCCGGGACGATCCACCTGTCCGGCGCGGGCGTTCCGACTGCGGCAGTGAGCGTCCCGGCGCGCTACATCCACGCGCCGAGCCAGTTGGTCAGTCTGGATGACTACGAGCATGCGCGCAGGCTGCTCGTAGCCGCGCTGCGCGGAATTGAGCGGGGAGGGTTCACAGGCGCATGAAAGAATGGATTCGTCAATTGTGTGCCGCGCCGGGTCCGTCCGGAGAGGAACGGCGCGTCGCAGAGCTGATCGCCGAGTGGGTCCGGCCGTACGCGAGCGAGGTGCGGCGGGACGCCTTGGGCAATGTGATCGCGATCAGGCGGCCGCGCGCCGGGGATTCGGGAAAGGCGGTCGTGTTGTCGGCGCACATGGATGAGCCGGGGGTCGTCGCGCTGACGCAGGACGGCGCGGGGTTTATCCGGATCGCGCCGCGCGGGCGGGACATGGATGCGCGGACGCTTGCGGGCCGCTTCGTGCGTTTCGCGCGCAGCGGTCGGCTGGGCGTCATCGGCGTGGACGCCGGGGTGCAGGGCGACGTTGAATTTCGCCACCTGTACGTCGACGTGGGCGCAACCGACGAACGAGGTGCGCAGGAGGCCGCGCAGACGGGCGACGCCGCGACTTTTGCCGGACCGGTCGAAGAACTGGCGGACGGTCTGTTTTGCGCGCCCAATCTGGATGATCGGCTGGGCTGCGCAGTCGTGCTTGAGACGCTGCGCCTGTCTGACAGCCCGCACACGGTAGTCGCGGTGTTCGCCGCCCAGAGCGAGGTCGGATCGCGCGGCGCACTGGCGGCCGCGTCCGGTTTCGCTCCGGCGCTGGCCATGGTGCTCGACCTGACGGCTGCCGGGGACGCGCCGGGGGCTTCGCACCTGCCGCTGTCAGTTGGCGGCGGGCCCGCGGTGAAAGCGCAGGACGCGACGATCGTCGTCCTGCAGAGTGTGCGCGACAGGGTCGTTGCAGCGGCCGCTGCGGCGGGGGTCGCCGTGCAGGTCGAGGCGTCCGGCAAGGCGCACAGCGACGCCGGGGCGTTCTTTCAATCGGGACAGGGGGCGCCCGCAGGCGGGATCGCGATTCCCTGCCGCTATCCGGGGGTTGGCGCGCAGGTTGCGTCACTGGCGGACGCGCAGGGCGCGGTGGACGTGCTGCTGGAACTGCTGGCGCAACCGCTGTAGTATAATGAGAGCTATGCGATCACGGTTTTTTTGGCGTAGAGTATCGGTTGCGTGACACAGGGAGTGGACAAAGAGACATGTTGCGCTATTTGACGGCGGGAGAGTCGCACGGTCCCGCGCTGTCGGCCATCATTGAAGGGCTGCCCGCGGGTCTGCCGCTCGATCCGGAGCAGATCGACCGCCAGTTGTGGCGGCGCCAGCAGGGTCACGGGCGCGGATACCGGATGAAGATTGAATCGGACAAGGCGGAGATCACGGCTGGCGTGCGGTTTCGCAGGACGCTCGGCACACCGCTTGCGCTGACCATCGTCAATCGCGACTACAGCCACTGGACAGACCGGATGTCGCCGACGGCGCAGCAGCCGGCAGATGTGCAGCAGGTGACGAAGCCGCGACCGGGGCACGCGGATCTGCCTGGCGTGCTGAAGTACGAGTTTGACGATGTGCGCAATGCCCTTGAGCGTGCAAGCGCGCGCAATACGGCAACCCTGGTCGCGGTCGGCGCCGTGGCGCGACAGCTGCTCGCACAGTTTGGCATTTCGCTGTACGCGCACATTGTCCAGATCGGGCAGGTGACGGTCGATGTCGCGGCGCTCTCCGGCGTCACGCACGAGGACATGGCGGCGCGCGCGGAGGCGTCCGCGGTGCGGGCGGCGGATCCGCACGCCGCCGAGTTGATGGTCGCGGCCATCGACGGAGCGAAGCAGGCGGGGGACACGCTGGGCGGGATCTTTGAAGTCGTCGCCACGGGCGTCCCCGTCGGACTCGGCAGCTACGCGATGCCGGACCGGAGGCTTGACGCTCGGATTGCCGGGGCGATGATGGGCATCCAGGCGATCAAGGGCGTGGAGATCGGGCTCGGCTTCGAGGCGGCGCGGCGGTTTGGCTCGCAGGTGCACGACGCGATCCTGCACGATGACCTGCGCGGCATCTATCGGCCGACGAACGGAGCCGGCGGAATCGAAGGCGGCATTTCAAACGGCGAGCCGATTGTGGTGCGGGTGGCGATGAAGCCGATTCCGACGCTGTACAAACCGCTGCCGAGCGTCGACCTGGCGACGAAGGAACCGTTTCTCGCGACGATCGAGCGCTCTGACGCGTGCGCTGCGCCGGCTGCGGCGGTGGTCGGCGAGAACGTGCTGGCCTGGGTGTTGGCAGAGGCGCTCGTGGAGAAATTCGGCGGGGATTCGCTGCAGGAAATGCAGCGCAATGTGGCGGGCTACACGGCGCGGGTCGCAGTGCGAGCGGGGCGGTCTGTGCAGGCTCCGGAGACGGAGGAGACGCGATGAGCGCGCTGGAACAGGCGAAGCGCCCGACGCCCGCGACGATCGACGTGTCTGCGGCGGCTGGCGCGTACAGGGTCGTGATCGGACGGGACCTGCTGGATGAGGCGGACGTGTATGTCCGTCAGGCAGCGGGGGACGCGAACGCCGTTCTGATTGTGGCGGACCGGACGGTGGCTGCGCTCGGCTATGCGCAGCGCGTGGAGGCGGCGTTGTCGCGGGCGTTCGCGCGCGTGGCGACAGTGGTCGTGCCGGCCGGGGAGTCGTCGAAGTCGTTTGCGCAGGCGACGGAACTGTACGGTGAATGCGTGCGGGCGGGGCTTGACAGAAAGTCGCTGATTGTCGCGCTCGGCGGCGGCGTGGTCGGCGATCTGGCCGGCTTCGTGGCGGCGACGTTCATGCGCGGCGTGGATTTTGTGCAGATGCCGACCACACTGCTGGCGCACGATTCGAGCATCGGCGGGAAGGTCGGCGTCAACCTGCCGGAGGGAAAGAACCTTGTGGGCGCGTTTCACGCCCCGCGGCTCGTGCTGTACGACGTCGCCGCGCTGCAGACGCTGCCGCGCGACCAGGTGGCGAGTGGACTGGCCGAGGCGGTGAAGCACGGCGTCATCCGCGATCCGGAACTGTTCGGGTTCATCGAGAGCGCCGCGCCGCAATTGCTCGAGTGCTCCCCGGAGTTGATGACCGAGCTCTTGCTGCGGTCGTGCCGCGTAAAAGTGGATGTGATTCAGGTGGACGAGCGCGAGACGGGACTGCGCGCGATTCTCAATTTCGGCCACACCGTGGGCCATGCCGTCGAGGCGCAGTTTTACGGTGAACTCCAGCACGGCGCCGCGGTGGCGATCGGCATGGTGGCCGAAACGCGTCTGGCCCGCGCCCTTGGTATGACGGACGCGGCGTTTGAAGAGCGTCTCATCGCGGTGCTGCGCGCCTGCGGTCTGCCGACGGAAGTCCCGGATCTGGCGACCGATCCCGATGTGGAAGAGCAGATTGTGGGCCGCATGCGGCTCGACAAGAAAGGCGAAGGGCGGAACCTGGCGTTCGTGCTGCCGCGCGGGCTGGGCGAGATCGAGCTTGTGCGGTCGGTGGACGAGCCGCTCGTGCGGGCGGCGCTGCGGGCGTCTCGGTAAAGCCTCGTAAGCTGCGCAACGATTGCCAGTTCGGTGGATTCGTAGTAAAGTAGCAGCAGATGGCGCGTCACCTGCGCGCGTGTGGGAAGCCAACGCGGCGGGCGCTGTCGCGTGAGCGGAGCCGAGTGGAGTCGGGGCGTACGGCGTGTGCCGTGATGCCTCGTGCCTGTATGGTGAAATCGTGCCTTACGAACGGTTGCGTTCACGAGAACTGGGGTTTCCTCGGTTCTCGTTTTCTATTTCGCGGCGGGTGGGGGAATGGACATGAAAGAGATTCTGCTCGCTCTTGCGCGGGGGGAAGATTTATCGCAGGACACGGCGGAGCAGGCGATGCACCTCGTGATGGGCGGCGCGGCCACGGCGGCGCAGACGGCGGCGTATCTGACGCTGCTGCGGCAAAAAGGGGAGACCGTGGACGAATTGACAGGCAGCGTGCGGGCGATGCGCGAGCACGCGACCGGGGCGGAGACCGGCGTCGACGGACCGATTGTCGACACCTGCGGGACAGGCGGGGACGGGGCCGGGACGTTCAATATCTCGACGGCCTCGGCTTTTGTCGCTGCCGCAGCGGGCTTGAAGGTGGCCAAACACGGCAACCGCGCCGCGTCGAGCCGCGCAGGCAGCGCGGACGTGCTGGGCAGCCTGGGCGTGGCGATCGACCTTGCGCCGACAGCGGCTGCGAAGAGCCTCGACGAGACAGGGTTCTGCTTTCTGTTCGCGCAGGCGTATCACCCCGCGATGAAGTACGTCGCGCCGATCCGGCGTGAATTGGGATTTCGCACGATGTTCAACATCCTCGGTCCGCTCACCAATCCCGCCCGACCGGGGAGACAGGTGCTCGGCACGCCGGACCGGGAGACGGCGAGCAAGATTGCGCAGGTGCTGGCGCGCCTGGGAATTGAGCATGCGCTGGTGCTGCATTCGAGCGACGGTCTCGATGAGATATCAACTGCGGCCCCCACGCACGTGTTCGAGGTGCGCGGCGCGCAGATCGCCGAGTTTAGCATCGAGCCTGGTGTGTTTGGCCTGCCCCGGCACGACATCGCGGGGATCAGGGGCGGGGAGGCGGAGGAAAACGCGGCCATCATTCGGGCCATATTCGACGGTGCGACAGGCGCGCCGCGCGACGTCGTGGTGATGAACGCCGCGGCGGCGCTGTACGTCGGCGGGGCGGCCGCCAGTCTCCGCGAGGGCGCTCGCCTTGCGGAGAGCCTGATTGACCAAGGGCTGGTGCGGGCCAAGCTCGCGCAGGTCGTTGCGTTTGGCGCGGACGGCGCGGACGGCGTCGGCGTGCAGGATGGGCGCCCAGGCGGTGCAGGCCGTGCAGGCGACCTGACAGACGGTGCGGCAGGATGAACGTTCTCGAACGGATTCTTGCCACCAAATGGGAAGAGGTCGCGCGCCTGCGGGCGAAGTTCACGGCGGGGGACCTGCGGGACATGGCGCAGACGCGCGTGCGGCCGTTTGCACAGGCCTTGGAGGGCGGCGCACCGGTCGCCCTGATCGCTGAAATCAAGAAGGCTTCGCCGTCAAAAGGCGTCATCCAGCCGGACTTCCGACCGCTGGAAGCGGCCCTGGCCTACGAGCGCGCGGGCGCGGCGGCGCTGTCGGTGTTGACGGACGAAGTGTATTTTCAGGGCGGCAATGACGTGTTGACGCGCGTCCGCGAGGCTGTGGCGCTCCCCGTCTTGCGCAAGGATTTTATCGTCGATGAGCTGCAGGTTTACGAGGCGCGCGCAATCGGGGCGGATGCGGTGCTGTTGATCGCGGCTGCGCTGCCGGAGAGTCAATTGCGCGAGTTGCACGCGCTGGCGACGGAACTCGGAATGGACGCGCTGGTGGAGGTGCATGAGCCTGCGGAGTACGAGCGGGTCGCCGCGTTTGCGCCGCGCATCGTGGGCGTCAACAACCGCGATCTGCGCACGTTCACGGTCGATCTTGGGCAGACGGCCAGAATCGCGGCCATGGTCGCCCATGACGCGGTGATCGTCAGCGAGAGCGGCATTGCGACGCCGGACGACGTGGCGCGCGTGCAGGCGTGCGGCGCCCGCGCGATTCTGGTCGGCGAGACGCTCATGCGCGGCTCGCTTGCGGACATTCCCGCGCGGGTTGCGGCGCTGCTGTCGGGTGCACGCGGATGACGGCCGGCGTGCGGGTCAAGCTGTGCGGGTTGTCGGGCGCGGCCGACGCCGTGGCCGCCGCTTTTGCGGGAGCGGACTACCTCGGGTTCGTGCTGGCGCAAGGCAGGCGTCAGGTTGCGGCGCACGACGCGGCGCTGGCAATGGCGGCGGTGCGGCAGGCGTACGAGATGGAGCGTGAAAGCGCGGCGCAGGCGGTGCTCGTCATGGTCGATCCAACGCTGGACGAAGCGCAGAGGGCCCTTGAGGTCTCGGGTGCGCGCCACATCCAGTTGGCGGGCGACGAGACGCCCGAACTGTGCGATCTGTTGCGGACGCGCACCGGTTGCACCGTCTGGAAGGCGTGGGGCGTGCGCGGGACGGACGACGACAGGCGCATAGCCGACTACGTCGGCGCCGTGGATGCGCTCATGTTCGACACGCACAGGGGCGGCGCCCGCGGCGGCACGGGCATCGCCTTTGACTGGCGGGCGCTCGGCCCGCTGCGGCCGCTGTACGGCGAGACGCCGGTGGTCATTGCCGGGGGACTGACTCCGGAGAATGTGGCGGACCTGCTCGCCCTGCACCGTCCGTTTGCCGTGGACGTCTCCTCCGGCATTGAAGAGGACGGGCGCAAGGATCCGGAGAAGATGAGGCTGTTCGTACAGCGCGTGCGCTCATTTCGCATGAATGAGGCGAATCACGAACAGGGGAGTGTGACGGATGTACCCGGATGAGCGAGGGCGATTTGGCGAGTTTGGCGGCCAGTATGTCCCGGAAACCTTGATGTCCGCATTGCGCCAATTGGAAGACGACTACGCACGGCTGTCACAGGACGACGAGTTCACAGCGCAGCTGTCCGAATACCTGTCAACCTATTCGGGCCGACCGACGCCGCTATACTATGCAAAGCGCCTGACGGAACTGCTCGGCGGCCCGAAAATCTATCTTAAACGCGAAGATCTGAACCACACAGGCGCGCACAAGATCAACAATACGCTCGGGCAGGGCCTGCTTGCCAAGATGACCGGGAAAAAGCGGGTGATCGCGGAAACCGGCGCGGGCCAGCACGGGGTCGCCAGCGCGACGGTGGCGGCGCTGCTCGGTCTTGAGTGCACGGTGTTCATGGGCGAGGAAGACATGGCGCGCCAAGCGCTCAACGTCTTTCGGATGCGCCTGCTCGGCGCCGAGGTGGTGCCCGCCGTGTCGGGGACAAAAACGCTCAAGGACGCCACGAATGAAGCGATCCGGCACTGGGTGCAGCACGTGGAGGACACGTACTACATCATCGGCTCGGTCGTCGGGCCGCACCCGTACCCCATGATGGTGCGCAATTTCCAGCGCATCATCGGCGACGAGACCAAAGAACAGATTCTACGCCAGGAGGGCCGCCTTCCGGACGTGATCCTCGCCTGCGTCGGCGGCGGGAGCAACGCGATGGGCATCTTCTATCCGTTTGTGAGCGATGCGCACGTCCGCCTCATCGGCGTCGAGGCGGCGGGCGACGGGGTGGAGACGGAGCGACACGCGGCGTCCATCGCCAAGGGCAGAAAGGGCGTGCTGCACGGCTCGCTCACGATGCTCCTGCAGGACGCTGACGGGCAGGTGCTGCCCGCGCACTCGATCTCCGCAGGGCTGGACTACCCCGGCGTCGGTCCGGAGCACGCGCACCTGGGCGCGACTGGGCGCGCGACATACGTGCCGATCACCGACCGGGAGGCGCTGGAAGCGTTTTCGCTGCTTGCGCGGGTGGAGGGCATCCTTCCGGCGCTGGAATCGGCGCACGCCGTTGCCCATGCCCTGAAGCTGGCGCCGGGCATGCAAAAGGACGAACTGCTGGTGATCTCCCTGTCCGGACGCGGCGACAAGGACGTCGAGCAGGTCCAGCCATACTTTGGGGGTGGAAATCATGCAGAGTAGCGGCCGCGAGCACTTGGAACAGCGCCTGCGCGCCTGCGCGCCGGAGCGGGCCGCATTCATTCCCTTCATCACGGCGGGCGACCCGGATTTTTCCACCAGTGTGCAGATTGCGCTCATGCTCGCTCGGCATGCCGACGCCATCGAGATCGGCATCCCCTATTCGGACCCGCTTGCCGACGGCCCGGTCATCCAGGAGGCCTCGCTCCGGGCGCTTGCGGCGGGCATGACGATGTCGCGGGCGTTCGACCTGATGAGGGCGGTGCGCGAGCAGAGCGATGTGCCGCTGATCGCGTTCACCTACGCCAATCCCGTGATGCAGGCCGGATTCGGGGTGTTCATGCAGTCCTGCCGCGAGTCCGGGGTGAGCGGAGTGATCGTGCCGGATCTTCCGTATGAGGAGTCGGATGACCTGCTGGCGGCGGCCGACGCGACCGGCGTCGCGCTGATTCCGCTTCTGGCGCTGACAAGCAGGGAGCGGATCGCGAAGATTGCGGCAAGGGCGCAGGGTTTCGCGTACTGCGTGTCGTCGCTCGGCGTGACGGGGGAGCGCAGCAACTTCAGCGCAGAGTTGCGCTCGTTTGTGCAAACGGTGCAGCAGCACGCTGCGGTTCCGACCGCGGTCGGTTTCGGGGTGAGTACGGCCGACCATGTTCGCGAACTGGCGGCGTTCGCTGACGGGGTGGTCGTCGGCAGCGCGATTGTGCGCCGCTGCGGTGCGATGCAACCCGCCGCGCAAAGCGGCGATGACGCCACGCTGCGGGCGCAAATGGAGGAACTCGAGCGGTTTTGCGCGGGTCTGGCGCACGCGGCGGTGCGCGCCGGGGCCGCCTCGTGAGTCGCGTGTTCCGCCGGGCGTGCATCATCGGATGCGGGCTGATCGGCGGCTCGGTGGGGCTCGCCCTGAGACGGACGGGCCGGGTGCGCCGCGTCGTCGGCGTGGACTCCGATCCGGAAACGCTTGCGGCGGCGCTGACGCGCGGCGCCATCGACGAGTCCGCCGCACTCGGCGAAGCGCTGCGGGGGGCGGATCTCATCGTGGTGGCGACGCCTGTCCCGGTCGCGCTCGGCGTGATGCGTGAGGTGGCAGAATACGAACGCCTGTTCGCGCCGCGGGCGATCGTCACGGATGTGTGCAGCACCAAAGTCAGCATCGCGCGGCAGGCGGCGCGCTGTCTGTCACGCACCGCGTACGTCGGCGGGCACCCGATGGCGGGGTCGGAAAAGTCGGGGATTCTCGCGGCGGATGCAAAGCTGTTGGAGAATGCCGTCTACGTTTTGACGCGCGACAGTGCGACGGACGGTGCGGCGTTCGCAGATCTTGAGGCGCTGGTGCGGGACGTCCGGGCCCGCGTGACGCACATGTCGCCGCAGGAGCACGACAGGGTGGTGGCGGCGATCAGCCACGTCCCGCACGTCGTCGCGGCAGCCCTGGTCAACCAGGTGGCCGCGCTGGCGCAGGACAGCGAGCATTATCCGGAACTCGCGGCGGGCGGATTTCGCGACATCACGCGCATCGCATCAAGCGAACCCGCGCTGTGGCGCGACATTGCGCTCGACAATGAACGGGAGATCGCGCTGCTGCTTGATGACTGGACGGCGCGCATCGAGGCGTTCAAGCGCGCGCTCGCGGCGGGCGACTCCCTGGGGCTGGAGAGCTTCTTCTCTGCGGCGCGTTCTTTTCGCGATGCGTTGCCCGCGCGCGCGACCGGGGCCATCGGGTCGGCGTATTCGTTTACGGTGTCTGTATCCGATGAACCGGGCGTGATCGGGGACGTCGCGTCTATGCTCGGCAGGGAGGGCGTCAGCATCCGCAACATCGGCATCCTGGAAAGCCGTGAGGGCGACGATGGGCAGTTGCTGCTGCAGTTCGACCAGCTGAACGACCACGACCGCGCGATCGACATCCTGCAGCGGCACGGTTACGGAATCGCGGACCGTCCCTGAAGCGCCGCGGGCTCGCGGCGCGGCGGCGGCCGTACAGGCGGTTGACTTCCGCCACGGGCACTCATATCATGATGGTGAGGATGTGCATTGCTCTCCATTCCTCAGTATCTCTCTCTTGACTCGGCCAGCGATGGGCGAGTCTTTTTTGTTGCGACGCAGCGAATAGAACCACTTGCGTGGTCAATCCTTATAATGGAAAGCATGTATCGTGTGAATGGGGTGGATTGGCCGTGCGTCTTGCGGAGTGTCTGAATCAGAGTGATCCCGTCAATCTGCGGCGCATCGCGGAACACCACGGAATGGACTGTCCCATGTACAGCAAGAACGCGCTGCTGCAGGAGATCCTGCAGCGCCTCGGCGATCCGGGGTACCTTGACGAACGGTATGCGTCGCACTCGCACCCGCTCGTCATGGCAGCGCTCCAGGAGATCGCCCTCGACGGCCGCGACCGCTATGCGACGGAAGAGTTGGTCGCTTTGCTGGTTCGCGCGCAGCAGACGGTGCCGCTGCAGGATCGCGTCCTGTCCCCGTCTGTCGCGGAGACCAGATCGGCCGGCGGCCGCAGCGGGACGCGGCGCGGAAAGTCGCGGCAGGGCGGGACGCAGGCGCCGGGCCGCGCCGGACGTTGCGCGCCGGCAGAACCGGGTGACAGAGCGTCCCCGGCGGCGAGCCCTGGTGAGGACCCGCCGCGGCAGGCGGAGGTCCTGGCCAGGGACATGCTGGAGACGCTCGCGCGCGAAGGAGTCGTGTACCCGACGGGGGGCGGATCGCGAACGGTCTACGTGTGTCCGGCGGATATCTGGCGGCGGCTGTACGACCTTGCGTCGCGCACCATGCAGGCGGCGGTGCAGTCGAGCGTGGGCGGGCCTGTGGCATACCGCCAGGACGGCCTGGCGCTGGCGCGGGACGAGGCGGCCTTCCTGCTTTACACGCTGCGCCACGATGTGCGCCTGACACAGGAGGGTGTGGTCTTCCGGCGTCAGCAGATCCAACTGCTGCAGCTGTTTGAAGTTTCCGAAGACGCGCTGCCGCAGCAGATTGGCTGGCGCTTCGGGTTTGGCCGCAGGTTCCATGACTATCCGGACCGTCTGGCGCTTTTGTACGATCACCTGTACGCCCGCGGATGTGTGGTGGAGACGGCGGACGGGCGGCTGTGCGGGGAATCCACGGCCGCCGACGCGTACCTGCAACTGCCGGAGATCACGCGCGGGCAGGAACTCTTTCGCTTCTGGCTCCGGACCTATCGCCCCGCCATTCCCATGCTGCGCACCGTCGTGGCGCGCATCGCGGAACTGACGCGCCACGCGTGGATCTACGAGGATTCGCTCTGTCAACTTTGGGCCGGCGGGATCGAGGCGTACTACTACGAGACCGCCGAACAGATTCTGGAACGGCGGATTCTCGGCATGCTGGTGCACCTGGGCGTCCTGGCGCGCGGCTCGGCACAGGACAGCGCTGTCATGTACCGACTGACGCCCGAAGGGGCCGCATGGTGTCTCGGCAAGGGGGGCGGAGAAGCGCTGCGCGAGGCGGTTGACGAGCCGCCGCCGCGCATAGGGGCGGTGGTGCAGCCGACGTTCGAAGTCCTGTTGCCCGCAACGGCGGAGGCCGCCGTCGGCCGGGAATTGCAAATGATGGCCGAACTGGTTCAAAGCGACCGCATGCGTGTCTACCGATTGACGCGCGACAGCGTCTACCGCGCCCTCCAACTCGGCGTGGGCGAGGAGCGGATGCTGTCCTTCCTGCGCGCGATCGGGGACCGTCCATTGCCTGGAAACGTCGAGCGCACGCTTGTAGAGTGGTGCGCCGCGTACGGGAAGGTGACCCTCGGCACGGTCGCGCTGCTCACCATGCGCGACGAACACACGGCCGAGGAGGTCCGCCGGCTGGCGCCCGTCGCGGACCGCCTCCTGAGGGAAGTCACCCCTTCGGTGCTCGCGTTCTCTCCCGGCGACGCGCCGTTCCTGCAGTCCTTCCTCGAGAAGTTGGGGTACCTTGTCCGCGTGGACGATTCTGCCCGTCCGTAGTCCGCGTGTGTGAAATTCTTTGCCGCAGGAGGAAAGCCCGACGAGCATGGCGAATAGAAAAAGAACAATGGAACCATCGCTCATGGCTGTCACGACATCGGCGGGATTGATCCTCGGGGGGAGAACGATCATGCGAGACATGATTACGGCCGCGGACA
>JAKACX010000045.1 GCA_021821055.1 Bacillota bacterium | reverse complement strand
AGTGCACCGTCAGGTGCGGGTTTGGCGTCACGTGCCGGCCTCCCATGGGCAGCCGGCTCATGCTCTCGACACCACCCGCGATCACCACGTCCGCCGATCCAAAAGCGATGCTCTGGACGGCCTGGGCGATCGATTGCAGTCCGGAACTGCAGAACCGGTTCACCGTGACGCCGGCCGCCCGCGCGGGCAGACCCGCGCGCAACAACGCGATGCGCGCCACGTTCATCCCCTGTTCCTCCTCCGGCGTCGCACAACCGAGAATCACGTCATCCACATCGGCGGCGGCCAGACCGGCGGCGCGCTCCATCGTCCCCTGGATCACCGCCGCCGCCAGTTCGTCCGCCCGGAGTTCCCGAAGCGACCCCTTGCCCGCCTTGCCGATGGCGCTGCGCGCACCCGCCACAATAACGGCCTCTCTCATCGTCTGCCTCCTCACTCCGCCCCACGTGGACGGTTGGCTCTGTCCGCACATGGCGGCTCGCCGGGAAATAGGTCTGTGCCAGCCGCTAGCGCAAGGTCTGTGCCAGCCGCCCGTATCCCTTTGCTCCTGCTCAGACAGCGCGGCTGCGGCGCCCCATGGGACCCGCCGCTTGCGCCAGACAATCAGTTGCGCAGCGGCTTGCCGCGCTTGAGCAGGTGGGCCATCCGCGCTTGCGTCAGCGGCTCCCCGCACAACGAGAGAAACGCCTCGCGCTCGAGATCGAGCAGGTACTCCTCGGACACATCGCACTCCCCGACGGCGCCGCCCGTCAGCACACCGATCAGGCGCTCCGCGACGTGCGCGTCGTGTTGGGAGATCCAGCCCCCGTGACGCAGATTGAACACTTCCGCGCGCAGGGTCGCGGCGCCGCCCTCGCCAAGCACGCGGACGCGCTCCGGTTGGCGCGAAACGTGCGACGCGCGCAGTCGTTTCACAGCCTGCACGGCGTCCATCGTCAGTCGGGCCGGATTCATCGTCACCCCGTCATCCGGCCCGAACAGGCTCATGCGCTGGGCTTCTCGGGCAGACCCCGACACCTTCGCGTAAGCAATCTGGTCGAACACGCCGTGCAGCAGGACCTCCGGCGCCGCCGCCGCGGCACCGGGCTTCCTGTGCGACGAGCGCAACAGGAGTTCCTTGCACCCGCCACCAGCGGGAATCAGGCCCGCACCGACCTCGACAAGGCCGCAGTAGGTCTCCGCCGCAGCCTGCACATGCGTTGCGCCCAGACAGATTTCCGCGCCGCCGCCCAGCGTTCGGCCGTAAGGCGCCGCGACAACCGGACGGCTCAGGCGCTTGAGGCGCAGGTTCGCCTGCTGGAAGCTGCGCACCGCGAAGTCGATCTCATCCCAGTTGCCCTCCTGCGCCTCCATGAGTATCTGCGCAAGATTCGCTCCCACGCAGAAATCCGGCCCGGTGCCAATGATGACAAGTCCTTCGTATGCGTTTTCAACCGCATCGGCGGCTCGCCGCATCATGTCCATCATGTCCGCCCCGATGGCGTTTTTCGGCGAGTGAAAGACCAGGCAGGCCACGCCGTCGCCGACGTCCACCAGGCTCGCGCCGGAATTGCCGAACACGCGCTGCGTGCGATCCTTGAGCCGTCGCGCAACGCCGCTTGCGGGCGAATGCGCGTCGACCCAGCCGTCAACCCCCATACACTGCCCGCGTTCTTCCACTTCCCTGTAAAATCCGCCGCCTTCGCGCACCGCGCGGCGGGCCGCGTCCGGCACGGGCAGGCCCTCACGGTCCATCCGTTCGAGCGACCGTTCCACACCGAGCATATCCCATAGTTCAAACGGACCCGCTTCCCAGTTGTACCCGCTGCGCAGCGCCTCGTCGATCGCCGCCGCGTCGTCGGCCACCACCCCGAGCATCCGCCCCGCATAGCACAGCGTCCGCGCCAGTACCCGCCAGACGAATTCAGCGGCCTGATCCTGCCCGTACGCGAGTTCCCGCACGCGCCGCCCGAGATCCGGCATCTGCCTCGCCGCGTCCAGGACCGGACTGCGCAACGGAACGGCGGGACCATACGTCATGCTCTCAAGATCGAGCACCTGCAGATCGCGTTCAGCGCCGCGCCGCTCCATTCGGAAAAACCCCATCCCGGTCTTGTCCCCAAGGCGCCCATCCGCCATCATCCGGTCCATGAACTCCGGCGGGGTGAACACATGTGCTTCATCGGCGTCCCGCGCACCCGCGCGACTCGTCTCCACCACGTGTCCAAACGTGTCGAGCCCCACGATGTCCAGCGTGCGAAACGTCGCGCTCTTCGGCCTCCCGATCACGGCGCCCGTCAGTTGATCCACCTGATGGGGCGAAAACGACAACCGCCTCATCTCTTCCACCGTGATGAGAAATCCATAGACCGCGATCCGATTGGCGATAAAGTTCGGGGTGTCCCTCGCGCGCACAACCGTCTTGCCTAGGCGCGCCTGCGCGAACTCAGAAAATTCGTCCAGCAGGGCGCGGTTCGTTGCCGCGGTCGGAATGACTTCCAACAAACGCATGTAGCGCGGAGGGTTGAAGAAGTGCGCGCCGAAAAAGTGCTGGCGGTAGTCTTCGGATAAATCCTGGCCGAGGTCGGTCACGGACAACCCGGACGTGTTGGTCGTCACAATCGCGCCCTTTGAACGGACGCGGTCGATGGCCTCATGCATTGCGTGTTTCTCCGCGAATCGCTCGACAATCGCCTCAATAATCCAGTCGCACTTCGCCAACTGCTCCATGTCGTCCGAGAAATTGCCGCACGTGATCAGGCCGGCGGCCTCTTCATCGTACAGCGGGGCCGGCCGCATCGTGAGCAGACCGCGGCGGGCCCCGAGCGACAGTCTGTTGCGGACAATGCCGTTTGACAACGTCAGCCCGCGCTTCGCCTCGTCCGCCGTCAGCGATGTCGGCGCAAGGTCCAGCAACAGGCACGGAATTCCGGCATTGACCAGCAGCGCCGCGATCTGCGCCCCCATGACACCCGCGCCGAGCACGGCGGCGCGCCGAATAGTCCTCATGGCGATCCCCCTCTCTCCAGTCGGGAAGACCATGACGCGATCACCCTACCAGAGCCTATGACAGAATGTCTCGCGAAAGATTCACCCGATTCACAAAACCGATGCCGGAAGGACCCGGCGCACCTCACGAGAGATGAAGCGGGTCCCTGCGCTGCAACTTCCAGGCCCCTGCGGCTTCGGCCCGCCCGCGACCCGCGCGGCCGGTTATTCCCCCACCGCGTCCGCCACGTCCGGCGCACATGCGCGGGCAATCTCCTCTCTGTAGAGACGCTGCAGACGGCGCAGCACGCTGCCCTCGCGCAGCGCCTGCAAACCGACAGGCTGGCCGTCGACCTCGATTACCGGAGCGAGTTCCACAACCGTGCTCATGGTGAACACCTCGTCAGCCTTCAGGAGATCCGCCGGGCTGAATTTCTCTTCCCGCACCGGGACGCCCAACTGAAGAAGCAGTCCGAGCACCTTCGCGCGCGTGATCCCGTGCAGGATGCGCTCGTCGGCGGGGTGCGTCACGAACACTCCGTCCACGACGATGGCGACGTTGCTGCTCGTGCCCTCAGTCACCACGCCGTTTGACACGAAGATGGCGTCGGCCACGCCAGCGTCAAGCGCCCGCTGCTTGACCATCACATTGGGCAGCAGGTTCAGCGATTTGACGTAGCAGTACTTCCAGCGGATGTCCTCCGCGAAAATCACACGTTGCCCATTTGTCCGCGCCGCGTGAAACCGCGCGTCCACCATGGGACGAACGGTCATCGACAGGTGGCTCGGCGTATCCGCCGGATACGCGTGGTCGCGCTTGACGATGCCGCGGGACAATTGGAAGTAGACCTGCGCATCGGAAAATCCCGTCCGGTCAAGCGCCGTAAAAATGAGTTCGCGCAACTCGTCCATCGGGCGGTCAAGCCGCAGCCCGATGGCCGCCGCGCTGCGCTCGAAGCGCGCGAGGTGTTCATCCAACAGAAAAGGGCGCCCGTGGTACACCCGAATCACTTCATAAATCCCGTCGCCAAACTGGTGCGCCCGGTCATCGACCGGGATTACCGGCTCATCCAGATTGACGAAGCGCCCGCGCGCATATGCAATCCCGTCTGTCGAATTCAACCCGATTTCTCCTGACATTTGGCGGTTGATCTCTCCTTTGTGCTATGATGTTCGGCGAGAAAACAGGGAAGGATGTGTTCACAATGTCGTGCATTTTCTGCCGCGTCGTCAGCGGAGAACTGCCGTCCAGCAAAGTCTACGAGTCCGACCTGGTCGTCGCCTTTGAAGACATTCAAAAAGTGGCGCCAGTCCATGTGCTGGTCGTTCCGAAACAACACCTCGCATCCATCGCCGAGTTATCGCCACAGGATGCGGCCCTCTTGTCCGACATTCAGCGCGCGATCCAGTCTGTGATCGCGGCAAACGGCCTTGCCGAAAGCGGCTTTCGGGTGGTCACCAATCACGGAGAATCGGCCGGCCAAACCGTGTTTCACCTGCATTTCCACGTCATCGGCGGCCGCGTCCTCGAGACCAGCCTTGGATGAGGAGCCTGTGACGCTGCCTACCCTCCGTATACTATCATGGAATAGGTGAATGTCTCCAGAGGCATTTCCTCATTGCAGATTATTTGACAAAAATATGTCCGGCCAGGCCTGGCTCCGGTTTACCCCCGGTATCGGAGAAAAACCCGTAGGTGCCTCGCTTGTCCGGCGTGAACTCCACCCAGGTCGATGCGTTGGCCGCGAGATTTGGCGTGTATATGTAGAAAGCCGGCAGGATGAAATTGTGCCGCTTGCTTCCGCCGTTATGGATGTCTATCCGCACCGGCGCGTTCAAGCTCCCGGAAATGACGGTGGGGCTGAAGCCCTGGTCGGTGATTTCAATGTGGAGCGCTTGCGCGTGCGCCCGAAGCGGCAGCGTCAGATCCGCGACGGCGACCGCCAAGGCAGCGCCCCAGAGCAGTTGCACAGCCAGTCGCCTGCGTGTCGCCAAAGCATGTCGCTCCGAACCGCGCCGCCCCACACCGCGTCGCTTCAAACCCCGCACCTCCGCTGTCCATCCCGGCCATCATCAGCGCAGCGATGCGCCGCTGCACAGCGGCCCACCGCGCATGCCGCGCATCCCGTCATGTGCCACGATGCGCTCACTGTCGGATACCAATCACCCATTTCAGCCTAGTTTGCCTGAAATGCCGCCCTTGATTCCTATTCCCCTCTTCCGCCGAAACGTCATCGCAGACCGAGAACCACGGAAAATGCCACCGCCGAAGCCGCACCGATCAGGGCGCCCGCGACGACGTCAGTGACGTAATGCACACCGGTAAACACGCGCGCCAGGGACAGGGCAACCGCAAGCGTCCAGGACGCGGCGGCCCAGCCGGGAAAATACACGGCCAGCGCCGCGGCCAGGGCGAAAGCGCCTCCCGCGTGATTCGAGGGGAACGAGGGGTCCCGCGGATCCTTTTGCACCAGCGGCCGGAAGACCATGCGGACAAACGGTCTCTCGCGGCCCACTCTGCGCGCGATGGGGTCGATGACAAGTTTGGCCGCCACCGCCGCCGTGACCGCCACGGTCAATCCGCGAAGCGCGTGCTGCACACCAGCTGCAGGAAAAGCGGTGACCCGCACGAGCAGAATCACCCCCATCTCGAGGAAAAACAGCAGCGGACCGCGCCGTGCGAAAAACGCCGCGGGACGCCCGAGGGCCGCGTGACCTTCGCGCACTTCCAGCAGAACCGCCGCGACCCGCCGATCAAATCGGTCGATCAACGGACACACAGCACTGCACCATCGGTGAAATGGAAACCCCAACACCACCCCTGTCCTTTCCCGCCGAGCGCGTGTCACGGCGCGCCGCCCGCTGTACGAACGGCGGCACCGTTGCCCGACTGTCTCCATGGTACCATGACAGGACGACACACAGGGCGCAGGCCCTTGCGTGTCGTCCTGTCCAAGATACGTGCGAACCGGCCGCCGGAAGCCGCGAAGCACAACGTGCCGGGTTACTTCTTGATGGCGCCGAGCGGAAGCACCTTGCTCTCAAATGTGAAATTGATCATATCCGCAGCGGCGTGGTACCACGCGATGACAGCAAAGACCAGCGTGACCCATCCGCCAAGGACGGTGAAGAGGGACACGCCCGACGCTGCACCAATGCTCAACAGAACCAAAGCGATAAAAATCAGTGCGAAGATCACGACCAACACCCTGTCCGTCTTCAAGGAGGCGAGGAAGAAGTAGAAAGTGAGAACGGCAAAGACGGCAAGAAACAGACTGACCGCGCCGCCAGCATCGGCAGCCGACAGCGATTTTCCAAACCAGGTTTCAATCGCTGCAAAACTGACCCAGAACGGGCCGTATGTCCCAAACACAACCGCGCCGAACATGTTTCCCCGGAGCACTTCCAAGATGCCGACGATAATCTGGATCATTCCGCCATAGAAGAATGCGACAGGCAAGACGACGGCGACGCCGCCGCTGTGCAGGAGCCCGGTATTGTACATCCCCAACATGAATGACGTGGTTGCAAAAGCGCTGACCGCCCAAGCCCCGGGATCCCCCATCTTGAAGCCGTTGCCCATTCTGGTTTGCCCCCTCCAATGACCTGTCATCGAATGATTGCCGAATCAACAGTCTGCCGCTCAGTCTGCGCCGGGCCTGTCATGACAGGCTGCCCGGTTTGCAGAACAACGCTCTCAGTCCTGGTCTGCGGTCCCCACCTCCTTGTCGGCCGCGCAAGGGACGCACCGTGTGCGGCAACAAATGGTTTGGCGGCGCATGCTCACTCCGATTCCTTGTACTGCGTCTTCAACGCCTCGACCACCGACGGGTCCGCCAGCGTGGTCGTGTCTCCCAACACCCTTCCCTCGGCGATGTCCCGCAACAGACGGCGCATGATCTTGGCGCTGCGGGTCTTGGGCAGTTCCGCCGTGAAAATGATCTCTTCGGGCCGGGCCATGGCGCCGATGCTGTCCGTGACATGCTGCTTCAGTTCGGCAATCAGTGCATCGCCCGTTTCGATTCCTTCCTTGACCGTCACAAACGCAGTAATCGCCTGTCCCTTGATGTCGTGCGACCGGCCGATAACCGCCGCTTCCGCCACCGCCCGGTGTGACACGAGCGCGCTCTCGACTTCCATGGTGCCGATGCGATGCCCCGAAACGTTGATGACGTCGTCAATCCGGCCCAATATCCACACATAGCCGTCCGCGTCCTTGTGAGCTCCGTCGCCTGCGACATACATGCCTTCAAACTGCCCGAAGTAGGTCCTGCGAAACCGCTCGTCATCTCCCCAGATCGTGCGCAGCATCGACGGCCACGGTTTGCGGATCACCAGGTAGCCGCCATGGCCGGGCGCAACCGATTGCCCGTGCTCATCCACAACATCCGCGTCGATCCCCGGAACAGGTCTGGTTGCCGATCCCGGTTTCGCCACTGTCAGGCCCGGCAGCGGCGCGATGATCGCGGCGCCTGTCTCCGTCTGCCACCACGTGTCGACGATGGGACAGCGTCCGTGCCCGATATGCTCGTGATACCACATCCACGCTTCGGGATTGATCGGTTCCCCGACGGTCCCGAGCAGTCGCAGCGTGCGGAGGTCGTGCATTTGTGGATACTGCGCGCCCCACTTCATGAATGTCCGGATCGAGGTCGGAGCCGTGTACAGGATGGTCACCCCATACTTCTCCACCATGTCCCAGAAGCGGTCCCGGCCAGGAAAGTCCGGCGACCCCTCATACATGACGACGGTCGCGCCCGCCGACAGCGGGCCGTATACGATGTACGTGTGGCCGGTGACCCAGCCGATGTCCGCCGTGCAAAAGAAGATGTCGTCGTCTTTCATGTCAAATACGGTGCGCATCGATGTGTTGGCCACCGTCAGGTACCCGCCTGTCGTGTGCACGATCCCCTTCGGGTTGCCGGTCGTACCGGATGTGTAGAGCAGAAAGAGGATGTCTTCCGCGTCCATTTCCGCGGCCGGAAACGGTGCGCCCGGCGTCTTCACCAGCAACTCATGCCAGTAGACGTCGCGGCCTGCCTGCATGGAGACGCCCGCCTGCGCTCCGACTCTTCGCACGACGACGACTGTTTCCGTCGGTGTGTCGACGACCGCTTCATCGGCGTTCGCCTTCAGCGCAATGAGCGCGCCCCGGCGCCAACCCGCGTCAGCCGTGATGAGCACTTTCGCATCAGCGTCGACAATTCGCTGGCGCAAGGCTTTTGACGAAAAGCCGCCAAAGACGACAGAGTGAATGGCGCCGATTTTTGCGCACGCCAGCAGGGAGATCGGCAACTCCGGGATCATCGGCAGATAGATTGTCACCCGATCCCCTCGCCGCACACCCAGGTCCTGCAGCATGTGAGCCGCCCGATCCACCTCGCGGCCCAGCATATCGTAGGTGTAGACCCGGCTGTCGCCCGGCTCTCCCTCCCAGATGATGGCCGCCTTGTTCTTGCGCGGCCCCTGACGGTGTCGGTCCACACAGTTGTAGGCGGCGTTCAATTTACCGCCGGAAAACCACTCGGCGTGAGGCGACTGCCACTTGAGAACGTTTTCATACGGTGCGAACCAACTCAGGTTCTGAGCCTGTTCAGACCAGTAACCCTCGGGATCCTGTCGCGCACTCTCATAGATGGATTCGTCACGGACATTGGCATTCTCTCGGAATGATTCGGAAGGAGAAAACTGTCTCGTCTCGTGCAGCAGGTTCGACAGACGGCTGTCGCGGTTCGTCACGGCAGGTGCCCCTCTCTGAATGAATTTTCCCATTCGGTCGTCCACTCTATCCCCATATCTATATACTGGCGGCGCGCACGCTATGATTATTTGCGATACTTCTGCCTTTGCGTTCGCGGTGACCGCGAATCCCGCCCATGCTCGGCACCGGCGGGCCCTGCAAAGCCCCCGGGCCATGTGTTTTGGAGGATTAGAGGAGAAATCCTCTTGCCCACTGGCCGTTCACAGCCGTGCGGAGTCGGCCCATGCCATCTGATATTTGTGTCACGGACGCCGAACTCCATCACTTTCATCGGTTTATAGCCCTCATTGCGCAGCCATTGCTGCCACTGACCCATATGGATACAGCGGACAAACGCGGTCAAAGGTACGGTGTACGAACGG
The DNA here is from genome assembly GCA_021821055.1 of Bacillota bacterium. Classification (GTDB taxonomy): domain Bacteria; phylum Bacillota; class Bacilli; order Alicyclobacillales; family SLC66; genus JAKACX01. The sequence goes on along the minus strand of JAKACX010000045.1, from coordinate 8,364 downwards.
GAGGAATACTTGTGCGCCAGACACATCCAGTGGAGTCTCCCTGTCTGCAGCCGATGGACAGAATGGAACCCTGAGTGATACAGCTGTTCGCTCAACTCACCCACGAGCGGATAATCCTCGCTGTCGTCCCACCGATCCGACATGCCTCGCAGTCCCCAGCATTCTCGCCTGCAGAGGAGACCCGTCAACCTATCGCGCTATGCTCTTCTCTGGCGATTCCGGCTTTGTAAAAAAGAAATAAAACACTCCCAGAAACACGGCGGCGAAAAATATGACGCCAAGGGGCGGGCTCACGGTGGGAGCTTCGTGTAGCATCATTGTCGGTTCTCCCCTCTCCTACAACGGCTTTGCGATACGATTTACCATCGTGTCTCTGATATAGTCGCGCAGCCCCAGAGCATCGGATTCATGACCCTTCTCCGGCTCGAGGACATTGACGATCTGCTTGATGCCGAATATGGGACCGCTGAACACGACAAAAACACGTTGGCTGGTAATGTACGGGCCAGTCACGCGCAGAGCGTTCATAATGAGCAGCAGGCCCGCGAAGACATCGACAACATCCAGAATGACACTGGCTGACCCGGACTGACCCGTCGATCGAACGCCTCCCAGGATAGGACCCGTGGAGCCTAAATAAAACCCTTCGGGAACGAAAAATATCCCTGTCGTCGTGATCTGGCCCGTCAGCAGAAGGACGGCCGTAACGATGTCGATCGAATACTGCGTGGTCGCAAGAAGGTTGCGCGCTCGCCCGTCTGTGCTCTTCTGTTTTGCCAACTCCTTCACCTCGCGTGTGGCCCTCTGTTACAGTATGACGCGACGGCAGGAGGTTGCAACGGCATTTTCGTCACGTCTGCTGCATTATTCCATACCGTCCATCGCATACTAGTACAACCGATGGATGTTTTATTCAAACATTCATTCAATTATCCGATAAGAAGGAAGCAGATACAATGCAACCACTTGACTCCCTATCCGCTGTCGGGTTGGTCATTGGCGTGATCAAATCCTTGGCTCAATCCCGCCAGAACGCGCGACTATCCCGAATTACCCACTTCTCATGATCGCCAGGACCGTCGTGTTTGCTTCACTGGTCCTATGCTGCTTCGCGCTGTCCGGCTGCTGGGATTACAAGGAACTCGAACAACAGGCCCTTCTCACCGGTGTGGGGTACGATCGCGACAGCCGAGGCGTTTCCATGGTGATCGCGTATCTCGATCAACAGCAGACTTCCTCCGGAGGTAAGACGCCGCACCCCAAGAAAGAGCAGCCGCAAATTGTCGTGGCTCGAGCCCAACGCGCCGAGGATGCGTTTTTCCTGTTATTTTTGCAGACGCCGCAATTCAAGTATGTCAGTCATGTGTACTCGCAGGTCTTCAGCGAATCATTCGCGAAGAGCCGTTCATTTTCGGAGATCGTGGATCGGCTTACAAGAGTCGGCGCTGTCCGGCGCAGAACCAGTCTTTTCGTCACGCCCGATCGTGTCAAGGATGTCTTTTCACAGCGCCTCCCAGGGGCCGACAGCACGGCACGCGGGTTGCCCGACCTCGTTACCCAGGCAAATCTGCTGCAGCTCGTTCCCCGCATCGATCTGAATGAATTCGTCTATGAGTCCACCCTCCCCGGAGTGGATGCCATGTTGCCAGAAATACACGTCGTGGAATCGAACGGTCATCCAGTTCTCAAAGCCGGGGGCGCCGCTGTATTCCATCGCATGAAGATGTCAGGCTACCTGACGCCTGAAGATGTCCGTGGGTTGCTCTGGCTCATGGGGAAAAGCGGGCACAGTATCCAGACATTCCCCGGATTCAAAAGGAAGGACATGGCCTACTTTCGCTCTGAGGAGATACACACCGCCATCAAGACATCGGTCCGGGGCGGCCAGCCTGTCGCCGATATCAAGGTGCAGGTGACAGGAACATTGGCCGTCTATCACGGAGCACATCGCCTTGAGAAAGCAGATATCCAACAGCTTGAATCCATGGCCAGTCGTGTCTTTCGCCAGAAGTTGATCCGCGTCGTCAAGAAGACGCAAGCGATGAAAGTGGATCCGGCGGGATTTGGCGTACTGGTCCGGGCGAAGATAGGCTCAGAGATTTGGCACAAACGGTACGCACACTGGAGCGAGGAGGGGTATCCGCAAATGACGGTCCATATTCAACTCAGGACCCACATCAACAGCGCAGAAGCGACAACCGACACACTCAACGTGCAGCAGACTGAAAGCGGATCGCCACAACCGTAATCCTCGCGGCGGCCATCCATGCAACTGAGCAAGGCCGTCGAGAGACAGTTGCATCATCCGTCATGGCCGATGCATGATCCTGGCTTGACAATAAGATACTACCATTGAGGTGTTGTCCTTGACTCAGTCGACGGACCGACCATTGAGCGCGGATTTGGATCAGAATGTGGAAGACATTCTCGACCAGTTCACAAGTTGCGCCGACGTTATTCTGCGCCGTCTGACCATTACGCAAGCGCGGCAAAAGGCGGCCATCATTTTCATTCCGGAAATTACGGATACCACGCGCATCGAACAGGCCTGTATCCGACCACTCTTGGCCCTGTCAGAGCGGCCGGCGGCGCTGGAGCACGAAGATTTGCAGAATGAACTCACCATCCTCGGCATGCAACAGCGCCCCACAATCGACGATGTGGTCACTGCAATTGCCGCTGGAGACGCTGTGTTGTTGCTCGACGGGACGCGGCAGGCCACCGTCCTCGCCACCGCAAAATGGGAACATCGCGCCGTTGAAAAATCCGACAATGAGGTCTCTTTGCGTGGGTCCCTACAGGCGTTTAACGAGGACACCCGCACCAACATAGGGCTGGTGCGCCAGTTCCTGCGCGGCCATGAACTGAAGATCGAAAAAATGACCTGTGGTCGAATGACCAAAACGCAGGTTCACATCCTTTATCTGGACCCGATCGCGCATCCCGATCAACTGCGAACCGTCAAACAGCGCCTGCAACAGATTAAACTCGACAGCGTGCTGGACGCAGGGTACATCGAGCAGCTCATTCGGGATCACCCACGATCGCCCTTCCCGACCATGGGGCAGACCGAGCGGCCGGACCGCCTGGCCGGGCAGTTGGTGGACGGGCGCATTGCCATCGCTGTCGACCATTCACCCGCCATGCTGACACTGCCCGCGATGTTCCCGGAGTTCTTTCAGGTCAGCGAAGACTATTATGCAGATTTTTGGATTCAATCCTTTCACCGTCTCCTGCGCTATGTGTCATTCTGGGTGTCGCTATCGCTGCTGAGCATATACCTGATCTTTCTGACCTACAACCCTGAGTTGTTGCCGACGCCGCTGTTGCTCAAACTGTCCGCGGCGCGCATGGGAATACCGTCGCCCACGATTGTGGAGGTTACCTTTATGGGAATCATGTTCGAAGTGTTGCATGAAGCAGGTGTGCGCCTGCCCCGCCCGATCGGACCCGCCATCAGCATCGTCGGCGGTCTGGTCGTGGGAGAGGCGGCCGTGACCGCCGGCATTGTGGGTGCAGCGACAGTGATCATCATTGCGATGTCAGGGATACTCTCTTTCATCATTCCCAGTCACTCCCTCGCGGCTACCTTGCGGTTGCTGCGCTTCCCGCTGCTTTTCATTACGGCCGTGTTCGGGATCGTCGGTTTCGCGGCGGCGCTGTTGTTGCTGCTGCTGCACATGTTCTCTCTCACATCCTTCGGCGAGCCGTATATGCAAGCCGCCGCGCCTCTCGGTAAACGACCGCTCGAAGACAGCATTGTCCGCGCACCGCTGGACGTTCTGTTCAAGCGTTCGCACAATTGGAGAAGTAAAAAAGGAAGCCAATAGACATGCAACAGCTTGACGCCCGTTCCGCCGTTTGGATAGTGTTCGTCGTGATCGCTTCCACCGCTACGCTGTACCTGCCTGCCATCAGCGTACAGCAAGCGCAGAATGCTGCCTGGCTGTCTCCGGTTCTGGCCGTTCCGTTCGGTTTTCTGACCTATGGACTGATCCGGGCGCTTCGTCGGCGTCACCCAGGCCAATCGTTCACCGCCATGGCTTTGGTTGTTTTCGGTCCCGTCATCGGGCGAGTGATCGTCATTCTCATGGCCGCATTTCTATGGCAGGCGGGAGTAATCATACTTCGTCAATTGCTGGGCTTTGTCAAAACGTTCATCCTGCTCGAAACCCCAATTCTCGTCGTCGATTTCGTTCTGTCGTTGACCATTTGGCTTGCCCTGCGCTACCGCGTTGCGGTGCTCGCGAAAGTCAACCACATGGTGGGATACACTCTCGCGATATTGCTCTCCGTATTGCTGATCAACGCGCTGCCGGACATCCATATGTCCGCATTTACACCGTGGATTGAATCCGGGTGGAAAGGATTGATACGCGGTGCGATCGTCCCCGCAACATGGTATGCGCAAATATTCCTGCTGATTTTTGTCTGGCATGAAATGAAACCGGACGAGACAGCCTTGCTGGACCGAAAAATCATCTGGATGCTGCTGTCGACCACCGTGTTTCTTATGATCGTAAACACTGCCGTACTGGGAGTACTGGGGGTGCAGGAAAGCGCAAGGTCCGGTTTTCCCACCCTTGAGATCGCGCGCTACGTTCAACTCGGAGTGGGAGGTCAAGTTCAAAGACTGGACATCCTGTTCATCATGCCCTGGATTCTGGCGGCGATCTTCAAGATCATCTTTTTCTATTACGGATCGTGCGCCATCATTGGCGACCTCTTGCAGCACACGACATTCGACGCGTTCAGCAGTGCTGTCGTCTTTTCCGGCATGGGGGTCGTCATGGCCGTGTTTCCCAAAGCTTCAATAACTTCGCATTTCATCTCGTATGACTGGCCGACTTACGGCTTGTTTTTCGAAATGGGCGTCCCCCTGTTGTTTGCGGTCACCTCCTTGATCCGATTCCGTCACAAGACATTGCCCTCTCAGGCCGGTGACACCCCATGAACGCCATGAACGCCAGGATCGCCATGCTCTCCTTGACCGTTGCATGCTGCTTCGCGCTTTCTGGCTGCTGGGATTACAAGGAGCTCGAGCAACAGTCCCTGCTCACCGGTTTGGGATACGACGTTGGGGGCAAAGGAGATTTCCTCGTGATTGCCTATCTCGATCAGCAGCAGGGTTCTTCCGGCGACAAGACATCTCAATCCATAAAAGCGGAGACGCAAGTTGTTGTGGCAAGAGCAAAACACGCCATCGAGTCGTACCACCTTCTGTCCTTACAGACGCCGCAATTCAAGTATGTCAGCCATGTGTACTCAATGGTCTTCAGCGAAACGTTCGCGAAAAGCAGTTCGTTTGCCGAAGTCGTGGATCGGATTACGAGGGTCGGCTCTGTCCGGCGCAGAACGAGTCTCCTGATAACGCCCGATCACGTCAAGGATGTCTTTGCACAGCTTCTCCCAGGGGCGGACAGCACCGCGCGCGGATTGCCCGATCTCGTGACACAGGCATATCTACTGCAGCTTGTGCCCTGCATCGATCTGAACGAGTTCGTCTATCAGTCCACACTCCCCGGAGTGGACGCCATGCTGCCGGAAATACATATCGTCGAATCGAACGGCCAGCCGGTTCTCAAAGCGGCGGGCGCCGCCGTTTTCCATGGACTGAAGATGGTCGGCTACCTGTCGCCTGAAGATGTCCGTGCATTGCTCTGGATCATGCACAAAAACGGACACAGTTTTCTGGCGTTCCCTGGTTTCAAGAGAAAGGAGATGGCGTACTTTCGTACCGAAGAGATACACACTGCCATCAAGACATCGGTGCAAGGCGGTCAGCCTGTCGCCGATGTCTTGGTCCAGTTGGCAGGAACGTTGGCGCTGTATCAGGGAGAACACCGCCTCCGCAAAATGGATATCAAGCGGCTCGAATCCATGGCCAGTCGAGTCTTTCGCCAGAAGTTGATCCGCGTCGTGAAGAAGACGCAAGCGATGAAAGTGGATCCGGCGGGATTTGGCGTGCTGGTCCGGGCACAGGTGGGATCAGTTGTTTGGCGCAAGCGATACGCGCACTGGAGCGAGGAGGGGTATCCACGGATGACGGTTCACATTCAGGTCAAGACACACATCAACAGCGAGGAAGCGACAACCGATCCCATCAGCGTACAGCAAGCTGAAAGCGGATCGCCCCAATCATGATTCTCATGGCCGTGATTCTGTGCGCGGTCGCCGTCACCCAATACTTTTCGAGCATGACGCAGCAAAGTGTGAGCGAAAAGATCACGTTCGGAGTGTCGTGGTCCATCGCGGTGGCGGCCTGCTTCCTCCGGGCCGTCACCGATCGGGGGATGGACATCACCACCCTGTTCGAACCAAACCTGGGGCAGTTCATGCATACCGTGTACGAGCACTGGCTGAGGTGAGCGTCAGAGTGGTTCAGCCGTAGTACACGGCGCATGTCTTGACCTGACTGTAGAAGTCCAACGCCGCCTGTCCCTGTTCCCGCGAATGTGAACTGGACATCTTCATCCCGCCAAATGGCGCCTGATACTCAACTCCGGCAGTCTCCTGATTGATGCGGACCATCCCCGCCTGTGCCTCATCCAAAAATCGCAGTCCTTTTTGCAGATCGCGTGTGAACACTGCAGCGCTCAATCCGAACACCGTCTTGTTGGCCAAATTCAAGGCGTCGTCAAAATTCTCGGCCGACAGTAACGTGGCCACGGGCCCGAAGATCTCCTCCTGAACCAGGCGGGATTCAACATCCACCCCTGTCACCAACAGCGGCGCCACATAGTGCCCTGTGCTTGGATCGACCCGGGCGTGTCCTTCGCCCACTGTCTCTGCTTCCCGCGCCATGCGAACGTAGGACAAGACTTTTGCCTGTTGGTCCGCCGAGGCGACGGGTCCCAGATAGGACTCGGCGTCAAGCGCATTCCCCATGTATATGTGGGCCATTTCCTTGCGAAGAGCATCGGCGAATGCGCCGAATACAGACTGTTCCACAATCACGCGACTGGTGGCGGTGCATTTTTGCCCGGCAGAGCGAAAAGCACCGCTCAAGACCGCCGGCACCGCGACAGACAGGTCAGCGTCGCCCAATATGACTGCGGCGTTCTTCCCTCCCATCTCAGTCTGGTATTTGATGTTTCGCTTTGCTGTAGACTCCGCAATCCGTACGCCTGTTCCCGTCGATCCCGTGAAGCTCACCGCGTCCAATTCAACCTGCTCCAGAAGAACGCTGCCGACCACGCTTCCTCTGCCCACCACCAGATTGAGAACCCCGGCAGGCAACCCGGCGTCTGCGAACACTCTTGTCAACCTGGCTGCAGTCAGAGAGCCAATTTCCGCCGGCTTCCAGATAACGCTATTGCCACAGATCAGAGCCGGGGCAATCTTCCACACGGGAATTGCAACAGGGAAGTTCCACGGCGTGATCACACCGACAACTCCCAGAGGAACCCGCTTTGTGTAGTGCAGCACCCTGTCCTGACTGTGAGGAATAACCGTCCCGACGGCGCGAACGCCCTCACCCGCATAGTAACGCAGCAAGTGGACGCCGCGCCTCACCTCGCCTTTCATCTCCGAAATGGGCTTCCCCATCTCAAGACTGGCCACCCGCGCAACATCGTCCAGTTCTTCCTCGAGCAGCCTGGCAATCCTGTAGAGGATCTCTCCCCTTGCGGGCAGATTGGTCTCTCCCCAACCTTTGAACGCCTTCTTTGCGGCTTCGCCTGCGTGCAGCATGTCCCGCTCCCCAGAAAGATGGACAACGCCCACTTCATCCTGCACCTGCGAGGGGTTGTGCACCATCATGTCTGCGCCAGATGCAGACATCCACTCTCCGCCGATCCAGTTTTTCGCTTCCAGCATGTCAGTTTCCTCCTTCACTCAGTACCGTCATTTGCGCACTCCCTATATTGCGGTATAGCCGCCGTCAACCATGATCGTTGCCCCCGTGACGTAGGATGCGTCCTGGGACGCCAAAAACAGCACCACTCTTCCGACCTCTTCCGGCTTGCCCAGTCTTCCGATTGGCGTGAGCCGTCGAATCTCGGGACTCATGGCTTCCAGGCCTCCGTGAAGATCGATGGAGCGCATGGCCATCGGAGTCTCGATCCAACCGGGACAGACACAATTGACGCGGATGGCGTCTTTGGCATAGGTCACAGCCATTTCTTTCGTCAACATGACGACCGCTCCCTTTGACGCAACATAACCAGCTCCATTTGGTTCCGCCACCACTCCCTCAATGGATCCCGTGTTGACAATGACGCCGCCGTCAGGATTCTTTTGCATGTATGGGATCGCGTATTTGGAACACAGGAACACGCTCTTTACATTGACCGTCATCTGCCGATCCCACATCTCCTCCGTGGTATTCGTCACGGAGTCCGTTTCTTCTATTCCGGCATTATT
>JAKACX010000044.1 GCA_021821055.1 Bacillota bacterium | reverse complement strand
GCAGACGCCGGACGGCCACTACCGTGGCCGCCGACAGGGCGTCGTGGTCCGGGTGCACCCCGTGTTCCGGGTAGTATGTCAGCACGATGGACGGCGCGGTCTCCTTCATGACCCGCCATATCTGATCGGCCAGCGCGTCCCTGTCCTCGAACTCCAACGTCTTGTCGCGCAGCCCAAGCAGCCTCAGGTCCCCGAAGCCGAGCACCTCGCACGCCGCACGCAGTTCCCGTTCCCTGATCAATGGAAGCGTCTCGCGATTGGCGAAAAACGGCTTGCCCATATTGCGCCCCATCTGGCCCAGCGTCGCGCAGATCAGGGTCGCGGACGCCCCGGCCTGAACATACATCGCGACCGTGCCCGCCTTGCCCAGCGTCTCGTCGTCCGGATGGGGAAAAACTGCCAGCACGTGCTGCGTCATTCGTTCTCGCCACCTCGCGTATGAAATGTCTTGCAGACCTACAGCCGGCCTACATAGGAAACGGCTTTTCGCTCAGCTGCAGTGCAACCGCGAGGCGGCCTTCCGAATCGTGTCCGGCGAGCAGCAGCCGACCCTCTTTGTCGATCTCCCAGTCCGTCAGCCCTTCGGCGTAGATCCAGCCATCCTCCATCTTCAGTCCGACGCGATGCGGCCCCGCCCCCGTCACGCTGCCGCGGACGAACCGGACGCGTCCGTTCCGGATGTAGGCGCACACGGCCATGGGCTGGTCTCCCCTCAGGGCTGCGTAGGCGCCATTCGTCGTCTCCAGGTGGAGGTACACATCGCGTTGCACGAGGCGGTCCAGCTCCGCCTGTACGCCTGTCACGTCTATTCGCTCCATACGCCGTTACGACCTCCCCTTGTCCGGGTCATTATACGGCGCAAACTCCGCCGGGTCAAAGCGGCGCGCGCTTCCGTCCGGCGCCCGCCAATCCTCCCCCGCCGCATACGTCGCGTTGCACAAGTGTGGTATGCTCGGGGCACAGTGACAACGTCCGTAATGCGGGCGCCGCAAGACCATCGCGGCAGTTGTACGCCTGCTCAAGTTTGGACTATCCGCCGCCCCTGGGCGCCGCGAGAGGTGACCGCCATGGCCCGAATTCTGCTCGCCGAGGACGACCCGTCCCTCGGCCCCGCTTTGCGCGACTTGCTGATCGAGGAATCGTTTGACGTGACCTGGGTCACCCAGGGGGACGATGCGCTGCACATGGCGCAGCAGAATTCGCACGACATCCACGTGCTCGACGTCATGCTCCCGGCGGAGGACGGTTTTGCGATCGTCCGGACGCTGCGGGGACAGGGCGACCGCACGCCCATCCTTCTGCTCACGGCGAGGGACCGCGTGGAGGACCGCGTGCGCGGTCTGGAGGCGGGCGCCGACGACTACCTGGTCAAACCGTTCGCCAGCACCGAACTCATCGCGCGGATTCGCGCCCTGCTGCGCCGCTCCAGTCCTGAATTCGCCGATCCCGACGTGATGCACTACTGCAATCTTCACCTGCGCGTGTCCACCCGTGAATTCTCGATCGACGGTGAAGCGGCGTCCATCCTGACGCCAAAAGAGAGCGCCCTCCTGGAACTGTTCCTGCGCTACCCGGGCATCGTCCTGACGCGCAGCCAGCTGATCGACAGGCTGTGGGGCTATGAGGCGGATGTCCTTGAAAATACGCTCGAAGTCCACGTGTCGCGACTTCGCAAGAGGCTGGAGCGCAACGGATGCCCAAACATACTGACCGTTCGCGGACTTGGATATCGATTGCAGAAGGGAAACTGATCTTTCACCAGCGGGTCCGCCTGGCGCTCGTCAATATGGCCGTGCTCGCGCTGATCTGGACCGCGCTGTCCATTTTCGTCTACACCCTTGAGGTGCGCGAAACCAACCAGTCGATCGACAGCCACCTGTTTGTCCAGACGGAACGGCTGATCGGGAGCGACTGGTCCGACGCGGTTCGGTTCACGGCTGGCAAGGAGGCGTCCGCCCCGGATTTCCTCGTCGGCGTGTGGAACCCAAAAACCCGCAGGTTGTTCCTGTCTGCCCCGATCAGCCCGGCCATGACGACGACGCTGCGCGAGTGGGCGACCCTTCCCGGAGCGCCCATGCAGTTTCGCAGCTTTGCCATCTCCGGCATTCCCTACCGGGGGCTGCTCACGGCGCACGGCGACGTACAACTCATGGTCGTCGACAATGTGGGCGACGAGCAATCCGTGCTCAACCACCTGCTCACGCTGTTCATTCTGGCCGGCTGCTTCGGCGTGCTGCTGACAATCGTCGGCGGATACCTGCTCGGATCGTGGACGCTGCGCCCGCTCATGGCCGCACGGCAGCGCGAACAGGAACTCATGACCGACGTCTCGCACGAGTTGCGCACCCCGCTGTCCGCGCTGACGACGCACGTCGAACTGCTGTTGCGCCACGCGGAGGAACCCATCTCCAGCCACATGCAGTGGATGGAGGCCATCTACGGCGAGGTCAGGCGGATGTCGCGCATGGTGCATGAACTGCTCGATCTCTCGCGGCTCGAATCCGGACACGATTTTCTCGAACTCGCCCCCGTCTCCGTGCGGGAACTGTGCGAGGCGGCGGCGACCATCTACGAGCCCGTCCTGGAGGAGGACGGGCTGGCGTTTCGCCTCGACATCGAAGGAGACTGCCGCATCCAGGCGGACGCCATGCGCATCCGCCAGTTGCTGATCATCCTGCTCGACAACGCCCGCAAGTACACCAGCGAAGGGGGCGTGACGCTCACGGCCCGCTGCGACTCCGGCGCGGCCGAGATTCGCGTCGCGGACACCGGGTGCGGCATCGCGGAAGACCTGCTCCATCGCGCGACCGAACGGTTCGCGCGCGGCCGTTCCCCCCGGCGCGGCGAATACTCCACGGGCCTTGGCCTCGCGATCGCCAAACGCATCGTGGAGGCCCACCGCGGCAAACTCACGCTGCACAGCTCAGTGGGAACCGGCACTGAAGTCATCGTCCGCATCCGTTCACTCGGCGACCAGCCCTGAGGGCGTCGACCCGCGGTGCGAACCGCCGGCCGGGGGCGGCCGCCGTCAACCCGCCGTCAACCCGCCGTCAACCCGCCGTCAACCCGCCGTCAACCCGCCGTCAACCCGCCGTCAACCCGCCGTCAACCCGCCGTCAACCCGCAGTCGGCTTTTGGCCGATGACGATCACCTCAGCGTTGGACTGGAACCGCAGCGCGGCGCGATCGGCGGCAAAGTCCGCGCGCAGGCGGTCGAATTCGCCAGCGTCGAGAATCCCGTGGGCATGCATGTCCGCACGCGCCTGGTCGAGGCGCAGCAACGCGAACGTACGCGCCAGGTCGTCCGGCAGATCCGGCGCCGCGCACGCCGCCGCGTCGGCCGTCGCCTCCCGGATCGACAACCCCGCCGACCCGAGCAGGTGCGCCAGCTTGCGCCCCACGAAGCGGTCGCCGCCGCGCGCCGCCTGCAGCGCACAGAAGGCCGCGGACAGCCTGTCGTACGCGTCGGACGGCGGATAGGTGACGGCGAACTGGTCGTCCACGTCGACGACATACGCATACCCGCCCGATTGCAAAACACGCGCGACCTCGTGCGCCGCGTCTATCGGGCGCGTCAGGTGCTGAAACAGGAAGCGGGCGCTCACCACGGCAAAACTGTCCGCCGAAAACGGCAAATCCATGATGTCCGCCTCGACAAACGTCACGTCGCCCTGCAGGACGCCCCGTTCGCGCAAGCGGTCGCGAATATGGGCGCCCGCCTCGAGCATCTGCCGATCCACGTCCACGACAACCACTTCGCGCGGCGCCGAACACGCCGCGTCAAACGCCAGCGCGCCAAAACCTGCGCCCGCATCGAGCCAGCGCAAGCCCGCGTCGGCTGGCAGGCGCTCGACTTGCTTCCGTCTGCGCGCGCCGGTCAGCAGGGTCTGCAACAGCAGCCAGGCGCTGTCGGCCGCAACAAAGCGCTCCAGGTACTCCTGGAGCGCCTCGTCGACCTGTGAGTAGCGGCTGTGCAAATCCGCCAGCGACACATCTCCACCCCTTTTGTGTCACGCCGGGCGCGTGCTGCGGCGAACGGACGCGCGTCTTGCGCGCGCCTGCTGCCGGCGCGCGTCACTTGACGGCGTCGATCGCCGCGACAAGCGCATTTTCCACGCGCGCCGCCGTCTCGGCCAGCGATGCGTCGCCCAGCATATTGATCAAAAGCGTCGGTCTCGGCATGCCGATGACCGTCCCGCCTTCATGCTCATACACGGCGATCTTGCAAGGAAGAAAGTACCCCACATGGACGTTCGACGTCAACACCTGATTCGCCTCGCCCGGATTGCAGACCTCAAGGATGCGGTACGGCTGATTGAACGGCTGGCCCTTGGCTTGCAGCGTCGCCGTCATGTCGAGCTTCCACAGGACCCCAAACTTGCGTTCCCGCAGACTCTCCTCAAGCGCGGCGACCGCTTCGTCCACAGACTTCTCCGTGCTGACAGTATAGTGTGAACCCATGCCCATGCCACCCCATCCGGTTGTTTGGTCCTGAACGGCGACAGCGCGCCGCCGTTCAGCGAGTCTTCATCAACGAGTCGATCGCCTCGCGGATCACCTTTTCCGCGGGCCTCCCGTTCGTCAATTCTTCACGGATGCACTGCTCCATATTCTCGCCCACGACAAACATGATGACCCGGTCGACGGCCGCGCGGATCGCGGACAACTGGTTGATCACGTCCGTGCACTCCTTCTCCTGGTCCATCATGCCAAGGACGCCCCGCACCTGCCCTTCAACGCGTTTGAGACGGTTTCTCACTTGGTCATTGTACACCATGTCCAAAGCCCCCATCCCGCCGTTTGTGATCCTGCCGCGCTCTGTCGCGACCGTCCGGTCCGTTACTTTTCGACCTTGCCTGTCCAGCGAGAGATGCCCCCCGTCACGTTGAGAACGCGCGGCACGCCGTTTTTCTTGAGCAGCTTCGCCGCCTGCATGCTGCGGGCGCCGCTGCGGCACATGACCACGACATCCTTGCTCTTGTCAATATCCTGCATCCGGTTCTTCAACTGGCTGAGCGGCACGTTGCGGAACCCCGGGACATGCCCGGCCTGGTACTCGAACGGTTCGCGGACATCGATGAACTGGCTCTCGGACTTCTTCGCCTTTCCCAGACGTTCCTGCAACTCGTCCGCGGACACGGCGGCAATCCCCTTCACAGGCATCATTCTGTACGCCATCAGGGCAAACAGCGCCACGACCGCGATCAGCAGCAACTCTGTGGACGACATGAGTCGTTCCTCCTCGTGTTATAAGAGTTTCAGCGCACCGAGATTGACGTACAGCATGTAGCAGGCCACCACGGTGATGGTGCCGGAGAAGACCCATTGCAGCGCCTGTTTGCGTTGTCCGAGCGCCGTACAGGACTTCGTCCCGACGATTCCTCCGAGGATCCCGCCGCCGACATACAACAGCACCACGAGCCAGTTCACCAGCCCTGACATCGCATACGACACCGCCGTCGTCAGGCCGAACGTCCCGACGGAAAACAGCGACGTCCCGATCGCCTCGGTCATCGACAGGCCGCCGGAGAAAATGAGTCCCGGCACAATCAAAAAACCGCCGCCAATCCCGAAAAAGCCGGAGGTCATACCGGTCACAAATCCCGTGGGGACAACGCGCCCGATCCGAATGGTCCTGCCCTGCGGCGCGTCGATCTGCGGTTGTGACTTCTTGCGAATCATCAGCACGGCAATCACGAGCATGAGAACGGCGAACAGAAACAGGAGTTCCTTGCCGTTGACCAGCTTGCCGAGCGTGGATCCCAGATAGGCGCCCGCGACGCCCGGCAGCGCAAAGAGAATGGCTGCGCGCCACTTCACGTTGCCCGCCCGCCAATGGGGAATCGTGTTGATGTAGGCGTTCGCCGACACCGCAAGCGCCGTGCTGCCGATCACGATGTGCGGATCGCGGATGCCGACGAGGTACAACAGGAGCGGCACCGCCATGATGGATCCGCCGCCGCCGATCAGGCCGAGCGTAAAGCCAACAATTCCACCGGAGAGCACGCTGAGCCAGATCTGGGCTTCAGCCAGATGAATCGCCAAGATGCCACCCCCTTCGCCAATACGATCCGCCGCTTTGCGCAACAACCCGCGCATGCATGCGCTGAGGCCCGTCTGCACACAATAAATAATCCAGCCCGCCGCCAAAGATACGGGTATGGGTATAATTATAGCCGGGAACAGCCCAATGTCAATGAGAGGCGTGCAATCGTGTCCGGAAAACCGGCCCCTGGTTTCTCCATCTGCACGGGGACTCGCGGGACGGGGTCCCCATACCGGCCACCGTATTGCAACCTGCGGCCGGTCCACTCGCTGGGGTCCGCCTTGTCCGCGCTACCTTGTCCGCGCCAGCGTCGCCGGCTGGCCCGTGCGGGCCGACTCATACGCCGCGAGCGCGACCTCCATCGCCCGCAACCCGTCCTCGCCCGTGATGGACGGGGCCCGGTCGTCGCGCACGCACGCCACAAAGTCGCCCACCAGCCCAAGGTCGAAGTTGTCGCCCCACGGTTCGAATGTGTGCCGTCCCGTCGCATCGTTGTACGCCAGCAGGTGCTGCGCCGTCGCGTCGACGCGCGTGACGCCCCCGGTGCCGACGATCTCGAGCGTGACGTCGCCCCACGTCGGAAACGACTTGCAGCGCGACCAACTCGGATCGTGGGATGCCATGACACCGTTTTCGAACTCCAGCATGAGCAGCCCGCAGTCGTCGATGTCGGTGGCCCCAAAGCGGCTGTCGATCTCCGCGTACACCGACCGGACCTCGCTGCCGAGGCACCAGCGCAGGATGTCGACGACATGCACCGTGTGGTCCAGCACGGCGCCCCCGCCTGACAGGTCCCGCTGTACGAACCAGCGCCCCGGGTTCTGCCCGCGATTGGTCCCCTGAACGGCCAGGATGCGTCCGAGCCGACCGCTGTCAATCAGTTCCTTCGCGCGCCGCACCGGTTGGTTGTAACGCACCGGAAACGCCGTCTGCAGTTTGACGCCGTACTCCCTGCAGGCGTCGATCATCTTCCATCCGTCTTCCACAGTGGTCGCGATGGGCTTCTCGCACATCACATGCTTGCCCGCCTGCGCCGCGGCCATGACAAACTCCGCGTGCCGGGCGTTCTCACTGCAGATGATGACGGCGTCAAGCTCCTGTTTCAACAGGTCCTGGTAGTCGGTGAACGGGGTCGCGCCGTACTGCTCCGCCACGGACGCGGCCACTCCGCTCTCGTGATCCGCCACCGCGACCAGCTCGGCGCCGGGCGTGGCACGGACGGCCTGCGCGTAGCTGAATGCGTGGGGGTGCGCGAAACTGATCATGCCGACCTTCACGGAATCCACCACAAAGTCACCTCCCATTGTACGATTGTAGGGGCCTACAGCGTCACCGCGCGCCCCGTCCGCGCCGATTCCAGCGCGGCGTGGCTGATGCGCAGCGCCTCATAACCGTCCTCCGCCGTCACCTCCGGTTCTGCTCCGTACAACAGGCAGTCGGCAAAGTGGCGCAACTCAAGTTCGTATGGACTGTGCAGCGTGGGACTCTCCGGGACCGCGACGCCGGCGCCGCCGGTTTCCGGGTTGCGCAACGTCGTGTGAATCGGCGCCGCCTGTTCGCTGTCGTGCTGGACGATGCCGTTTGCACCCGCTATCTCGAAGCGTGTGGCAAACCCCGCCGGGTGCGCCCAGGTGCCTTCGACGTGTGCCATCACGCCGCTTTCAAAGCGCAGGCTCACGAGCGCGTGGTCCAGGCGGTTGAACTCCCGGCCCGCCGTGGTCAGCGCGTACACCCTGCGGACAGGTCCGAAGCACCAGCGCAGGAAGTCGAAATCGTGGATCATCAGATCGACGACAACCCCGCCGCTTTGGGCGAAGCTCGCGTACCAGTCGTCCGATGCGTGCGGGAAGCCCCCGCCGCGCGTGAAGCGCGCCGTTCCCACCTCTCCGAGAGCGCCGGCCTGAACGAGTTCCCGCGCCCTGCGATACTCGGGGAAGAAGCGCACGACCTGACCGACAAACAGTTCGACGCCGGCGTCGGAACAGGCGTCCATCATGGCGCGCGCGTCTTCCAGCGTCCGCGCCAGCGGTTTTTCGCACACCACGTGCTTCCCTGCGCCTGCGCACTGCTCGACGTACGCGCGGTGCATCGGCGTCGGCACGCAGACGTCGACGACATCCACACCCTCTTCGAGCAGGCCAGGCAGATCTGCGACCGCCCGCGCGCCGCACTCGCGCGCCAACGCAGTGGCCGCCTGCGCGCGGATATCGGCGATCGCCACGAGTTCGACGTCCGGCATCGCAGCGTACGCCCGGCTGTGCGCGGAACCCATCGTCCCCGCGCCGACAACCCCCACCTTGAGCATCCCATTTCCTCCCGCCCTGATGATCCGGCGCCCGGGCGCCGAACACATCGTGATCGCACTAAACTGGAACATATGACAGTACGCTATACTTGTCAATATATATCGCGCAAAGGCAGGGAACGCACCCATGGACATCACAAAGCCGTGCGGGCGCGCCGGCTCATGACGTCGCTCCTGCTCGTGCGCCACGGCGTGACAGAAGAAAACCTGCGCCATGTCCTGATCGGACGCACCGACCCCCCTCTGCACCCGCTCGGCGTCTTGCAGGCGCGGGCGGCGGCGCGTGAACTCGCCCCGACGCCGCTTCGCCGGATCGTCAGCAGCCCGCTGGCCCGCGCTGTCGCGACCGCCGACTGGATCGCGCGGCTGCATCCCGGGACGCCCCGCGCGCAGGACGCCCGCCTTGCCGAAATCGATCTGGGTATCGTCGACGGCATGTCTTCCTTTGCCGCGTTCGACCGCTACCCGGAGCTGTTCGCCAGGGCGCTGGACGAAGACGCGGCCGACTTCGGCTTCCCGCAGGGCGAAACGCGCACGGCCGCACTCGCGCGCTTTTCGGCGGCGCTGCGGGACATCACCGGACAGGACCCGCAGGGAGCCGTCTGCGTCGTCACCCACGGCGGCGCCGTGGGTCTGTGGATCGCGCGGCACAAGGGCCTTGCCCTCGGCCGCCTGCGCGCCTGCCAGCCAGCGCACGGAGCCATCGTCCGCGCACGGTGGAGCAGAGCGGACGGCTACACGATCGACCGGGAGAACGACGTCGGGCACCTGTCAGCGGCACTCCGCGCGCGCATCGAGCAGGCCCGCCACCAGATCCCATAGCCACGCGTTGTCGGCGTGCTGGCGGATGGCGACGCGCAGGTGCGCACCGTCGAGCCCGGCAAACGACGAACACTCGCGCAGCATCGCGCCCTGCGCGGCCGCCTCCTGCACGATGCAGGCCGCACACGACGGCGACGCAAAGCGCGCGAGAAAGAAGTTCGCATGCGGTTCATGCAGCCAAACGGCGCGATGCGCGCCCCAGGAACCCCGGACAAACGTCCGTTCCTCGCGCATGCGTTCGCGCGTGCCGCGCTCGAACCCGAAGCCCTCGACAAGCGCGACCGTAGCCGCCGCCTGCGCCAGAACATTCACGCTCCACGGATCGCGGTTGCTCTCGATCCGCGCGGCGATGGCCCTGGGAGCAACCGCGTAGCCGAATCGGAGCCCGGGAATGGCGTACATCTTTGTCAGCGAGCGAACGACGATCCGCCGCTCCGCGCGGTCCTCCGTTTGCAGTGCGGTGCACTGCGGCGCGTCGTCCAGAAAGTCGATCAACGACTCGTCAAACAGTGTATACGCGCCCCGGGCTTCCCACAGCGCGGCGGCGCCCTGCCACTGTTGCGCCGTCCACCTCGTCCCGGTCGGATTGTGCGGGTTGTTGACAATCACGACGTCTCCCGCGGCGGCTCCGTCCGGAACGGGTATCGGCGGCGCTTGCGAACCCGGTTCGAACGCGGCGGACAGACGCTGTACAGTCGCGCCGCAGCGCGCGGCGAGAGCCGCGTATTCGCTAAACGCCGGTTCGAGGATGTAGACGCGCTGCGGCGCGATGGCGCGCAGGACGAGTTCCATCACTTCGACGGCCCCGTTGCCGCAGACGATTCGGTCTCGCGGGACGGACAGCCGGTCTGACAGCGCTTCCTTGACCGCCTCGTGCGACGGGTCGGGATAATGCCTGACGAGCGGCAGAGCCGCCTCGATCGCCCGCACGACAAAAGGCGGCGGGCCGAACGGATTGATATTGGCGCTGAAGTCTCTAACACTGTTCACGTCATGCGCGAACTCGCGCGCAAACTGAAAGATCCGTCCACCATGCACTGCGGTCATCACACACCTCCTGCGCATTATTGGCGCAACGTCACACGGCGCCCGCATGCAAAAACATGAGGCAGACGAGCCAGCCGGCCCACTCCAAAACTTCGTTTAGCGCGCCGTACAGGTCCCCTGTCATCCCGCCGAACCTGCGCTGCGCCAGCCGCGCCGCCGCCCACGCCGCGAGCCAAGCCAGGGCGGGCAGCGCCAGCGCGAGCGCCGCAGGGGCGGCGAGCAACCCCGGCAGCACCGTGATCGAAACCGCGCCCCACACGACGCGGCGGGGAATCTTCTTTGCAAACACGGCTCCCAGCCCGGCGTCCGCGCGTGCGTACGGGGCGAGGTTCATGGCGAACACCATGCCAAGGCGGGACGCCGCCGGCACGAGCAGGAACGGATACAACGTCCGCACGGGCAGGGCCTGCAGCGCGCTGAACTTGCCGATGAACAGCAGCGTCCCCGCCATCGATCCCAGTGCGCCGACCCGGCTGTCGCGCATGATCTCCAGCGCCTGCTCACGCTGGCGCCTGCTGCCCACCGCGTCCATCACGTCCATCAAGCCGTCGGCGTGCAGGCCCCCGGTGAGCACCGTGTACAGCGCCAGGCCGACGCCCGCCGCGGGCCCGGGGGGCAGCGCGGCGCGCAAGGCGAAGAGCGCGCCGTAAAGTGCTGTCCCGAGCAGCGCGCCCACCGCGGGATAGAACAGCACACTGCTGCGCAGGTCGTCATCGGCGACGCGGCCCACCGTTCCCACCGGCACGATGGTGCAGAACTGCACGGCCAGAATCAACCGCTTCACGAAAGCCACGACAGCCATCCTCCCACGACAAGGATCAACCACAGGATGCCCGTCGCCGCGTTGACCATGCGGACCGTCCGCCCGATGTCGGCGCGTTCCAGCGGGCGCGTATCGTCGCCGAGCGTCGCCCGGAAAGACCTGACGCCGCCGTAGGAGTTCCAGCCGCCGAGTTGGACGCCGAGCGCTCCGGCAGCCATGGACTCGGGTATGCCGGCATTTGGGCTCGGGTGCGCCGCCGCATCCCGCCGCATGATGCGCCACGCCTCGCCTCCGTCCCCGCCTGTCACGACGATCGCCAGCCACATCAGCACGGCTGCGAGGCGGGCCGGGATGAAGTTGAGCAGGTCGTCGAGTCGCGCGGACACACGGCCAAAGTCCTGATAGCGACTGGTCCTGTAGCCGACCATCGAATCGAGCGTGTTCGCCGCGCGGTACGCCAGCGCCAGCGGCGCGCCGCCCAACACGGCGAAGAACACCGGCGCCACGACCGCATCGACCGTGTTCTCCGCCAGCGTCTCGACGGCCGCGCGCACGACTCCCGACTCCGAGAGCTCGGTCGTGTCGCGCCCGACGATCTGCGCCACGGCCGCGCGTCCCGCAGCGACGCCGCCGTCGGCAAGCGCGCGCGCCGTACGTCGCCCGGCCGCGACGAGCCCGCGCCACGCGACGGTGGTCGCGGCCAGCCAGACGTTCAGTGCGAGAGCGGCCGCGGGCGACACCCTCGCGACGGCCAGCAGGAGCGACAGCGTCGCACAGAACGCGCCGCCGACTGTCGTGACCGCAAGAGCCAGCCCGCGCAGGCGCTGAACGCGGCCGTTCCCGTCGCCCGGCTGATTGAACCGCGCGTCATACCAGGCGATCCACTTTCCGAACAGGACGACCGGGTGCGGCAACCATGGCGGATCTCCGACCACGGCGTCCACCAGGAGCGCAGCCGCCGCAAGCCGCAGGCCGCCCAAAACGTGAACCGCCGTCATGGGCGCGCCTCGAAGCGGCGCAAGTCCACCGCGACGCCCGCCACAACGAGGTACACGGCGTCCGCGCGCGCCGCGATGCGCTGGTTGAACAGGCCGAGCAGGTCGCGGTACTGGCGCGCAAGGGGGTTGTCGGGGACAATGCCCTGTCCCGCCTCATTGCTGACGACGACCGACGGCCCACGGCGTCCGGCAAGCGCATCCGCCAGGTCGTCCATGGCGACCAGGCACTGGGATTCGTCACGCCGCCCAAGAAACATCCAGTTGTTCAGCAAGAGCGACAGGCAATCGAGCACGACCACGCACGGGGACTGGCGCTCACGCAACCATGCCGCCACGTCCTGCGCGACCTCCGCCGTCTCCCACTGCCCCGATCGGGCCAGCCTGTGGCGCGCGATACGCTGCGCCATCTCGTCGTCGAACGCCTGGCCCGTCGCCAGGTAGACCACGCTCATGCCGCTTTCTTGCGCCTGTTTCTCCGCCCAGCGTTCGGCAAACGAAGTCTTGCCGCTGCGGGCGCCGCCGAGCACGAAGGCGAGGCTCACGCCCGGGGCGTCGGCCGAAATACGACCGAGCTGTTCGCGTACTCCACGTCCACCCGCCGGTCGCGGGCGTTGGCGGCGCGCGCCAGAACGAACAGCAGGTCGGACAGGCGATTGAGGTATTTCAGCGCCGGCGCGTGAACCGTCTCGGTTTGCATGAGTTCGACGACGCGCCGCTCCGCCCTGCGCACGACCGTGCAGGCGACGTGCAGCGCCGCCGCAGCTCCCGACCCGCCGCGCACGACAAAGCGCTCCACGCGCTGCGCCTCATCCTTGAAGCGGTCGATCACCGGCTCGAGGTCGCCCGCGGCGCCGTCCCTGGTGCGAAACGTGTAGGCGGCTCCCTCGGGGGCGGCCAGATCCGCCCCGACGTCCCACATCGTCTGCGAAACGCCCGCCAGGACGTCAAGCATGTCGGCGTCCCGCTCCGCCTGCAGCTGGCTCATCGCAAAGCCGACAAACGCGCCTGCCTCGTCCACCGAACCATACGCCTCGACGCGCGCGTCGTGCTTCGGACGGCGCGTCCCGCCGATGAGCGCGGTCATGCCGCCGTCGCCGCCGCGTGTGTAGATCCTCACGTCCAACTCCCCCTCGGCAGAGTATGTAGTGCATCGGCTGACCCAGAAGCCCGCGCCGACGGCGCCGCCGCTTCCTCGCTCCCGGCGACCGGGAGGCCAAGCCAGCCGTAGATCCGCGCCAGGTCCAGATGACGCCGCACAATGCCGGCAAAGCGATCGTACTCCTGTTCGCCCGGCGCATCCACCGCCGCGGTCAGCGCGAGCGGCGGCCAGCCCCGTCTCTCGCGCAGCCTGTTCAGCCACGCCCGGCGGAAACCGGCGTTGTGCATGACGCCGTGCAGATAAGTCCCGGCGATCCGACCGTCGTCGCTCATGGCCCCGTCCACCCTGGTCCCGTCCACGGCGCCAAACGGCGCCGCGCCGTCCAAATCCGTCAGCCCCATGTGGATCTCGTATCCGCGCACGGAAATACCGGCGTAGACTCCGCGCAACGTCGCCGAGACCAGCAGCGTGGTCTTTTCCTGCAGCAGCGTCGTGCTGTGCGGCAAGAGACAAATGCCGTCTGTCCCGCCGCGGTCCGTCTCGACGCCGTGCGGATCGTCCACGCGCCGCCCGAGCATCTGAAATCCGCCGCAGATGCCGAACACCGCGACACCTGCGCGGGCCGCGCCGCGCACCGCCGCGGCAAGACCGCTTTCGTCAAGCCACAGCATGTCGTCCACCGTGTTCTTCGTGCCGGGCAGGATGACGGCGTCAACCCCGATCAGGCCCCCGGCGTCCGCGACGAACGCCGCGTCGACGTCCGGTTCGAGAAACAGGGGGTCAATATCTGTAAAGTTCGCCATGTACGGCAACCGGATCACGGCGATCCGCAGCCGGTCAGCGGCATCCCCGGCGTCCCCTCGCCCGCGGTACCGGCGGCCCGTCAGGCCCAGCGAATCCTCTTCGTCGAGCCGCAGGTCCGGAATGTGCGGAATCACGCCGAGCACCGGGATCCCCGCGCACGCTTCCAGCAGCGCGACACCGTCCGCGAAGAGCGCGGAGTCGCCGCGAAAATTGTTGACAATCACGCCCCGCACGCGCGCGCGTTCGGCTGGCGTCAACAGCGCCAGCGTCCCAACGACCGCCGCGAACACCCCTCCGCGGTCGATGTCCGCGACGAGAATCACCACGGCGTCGGCCATTTCGGCGACGCGCATGTTGACGATGTCGCGCGCCTTGAGGTTCAACTCCACCGGGCTGCCCGCGCCCTCGATGACCACGACCTCGTGACGCTCGCGCAGATGCGCGTACGACTCGCACACCGCGGCCCACAAATCGTCGCGCCGGGCCGTGAAGTACTCGCGCGCCGACACCGTCGCGTGCACGCGTCCCTGCAACACCACCTGCGTCCGCGCGGCTCCGGTCGGTTTGAGCAGTATCGGATTCATGTGTTCGTTGGGCAGAATTCCCGCGGCCTCCGCCTGCACAGCCTGTGCGCGCCCGATTTCGCGACCCGACGGCGTCACCGCGGAATTGAGCGACATGTTCTGCGCCTTAAAGGGCGCAACCGCATGGCCGTCCTGCTTCAGCAGCCTGCATAGCCCCGCGCACAGAACGCTCTTTCCCACGTGGGACGCCGTGCCGACAATCATGAGACTGGCACTTCTGTTCATTCTATCACACTCCGGAGACCGCCATGTGCGGCCGGATCGCGGGGGCTTGAGCATGGCTTCCGGCCGGTCCTAGCGCAGCGGTTTGCGCTCCAGTTGCAGGAGAAACAGGTTCACGTCCAGCACATTGATCCGCGGCTCGCCGAAGACGCCGAGAAACCGGCCGCGCTCATACTCCAGCACCACATTGCCCAGTTGCGCCCTTGACAGACCCGTTGCCGCCGCGATGCGCGGCACCTGCAGCATGGCGTCAGTCACCGAGATGGTGGGATCCAGGCCGGACGCGGACGACTCGACCATGCCCGGCGTCACGCGCGAAGCGGTCAATCCCGGGTTTTCCTTCAGCACCTGCGCCAGATTGCCCCGGATTTCCGCAATGAGAGCCGGGTTCGTCGGCCCGAAGTTGGATCCGCCCGACCCGTCGCCGTTGTAGTTGACCGCGGACGGACGCGGATGAAACAGGCCCGGCGAAGTGGTCGCCTGCGCGATCAGTTGCGATCCGACGATCCGGCCGGACGTCCCGCGCAGCATCTCGCCCTGCGCCTGAAACGGGAAGGCCGCCTGTCCCACGAGAACCATCAGCAGCGGGTAGAGAAGCCCGCACAGGACCATGAAGACGATCGTCGTGCGGATGGAAATCATCACACTGCGCATCACGTTGCATCCCTCCGGATCAGATGTGCGCCAGGCCGAGCGCCGTGATCACCATGTCGATCGCCTTGATGCCAATAAACGGCGCGACAACGCCTCCCAGTCCGTAGATCACGATATTGCGCACAAGCATCGAAGTCGCGTTCATCGGTTTGTATTTGACACCCCGCATCGCGAGCGGGATGAGCAGCGGAATGATGATCGCGTTAAAGATCAGCGCGGACAGGATGGCGCTCTTCGAGCTGGTGAGGAACATGATGTTCAACACCTTCAGTTGCGGCAGAACCGTCATGAACATCGCCGGGATGATGGCGAAGTACTTTGCCACGTCGTTGGCGATCGAGAAGGTCGTGATCGCGCCGCGCGTGATGAGCAGTTGCTTGCCGATCGAGACGACCTCGATCAGCTTGGTCGGGTCCGAATCGAGATCGACCATGTTGCCGGCCTCTTTGGCGGCGCTGGTTCCCGTGTTCATGGCCAGTCCGACGTCAGCCTGCGCAAGGGCGGGCGCGTCGTTCGTCCCGTCGCCCGACATCGCCACGAGCTTGCCTTCCGCCTGTTCGTCCTTGATCAGGCGCATTTTGTCCTCCGGCTTGGCTTCGGCGATGAAGTCATCCACGCCCGCCTCCTGCGCGATGGTCGCCGCCGTCAGGGGGTTGTCGCCCGTGCACATCACCGTGCGGATGCCCATGCGCCTGAGTTCCGCAAACCGCTCCCGCATGCCGGGTTTGACAATATCCTTGAGGTAGATCACGCCGTACACGACGTTTCCCTTCGTGACCGCGAGCGGCGTCCCGCCCTCTCTGGCGATGCGCTCCGTCTTTTCCTGCAGGTCGGCCGGCGCCGCGCCGCCCTCACCCTCCACGTACCGCCGGATGGCGTCCACCGCGCCTTTGCGGTAACGGGTCCCATCCTTCAGGTCAAGGCCGCTCATGCGCGTCTCCGCCGTGAACTCGACATTCTCGGCGTCGCGGTATCCGGCGGAGTCCACCTTCACGCCGCGCTGGGCCCCGAGGTCAAGCACGGAACGTCCCTCCGGCGTATCGTCAAACAGAGAGGACATCACAGCCATCTCGATCAGTGCCGCTTCCTCGTGATCCCCGACCGGAAAGAACTCGCTCGCAAGCCTGTTCCCGATCGTGATGGTGCCGGTCTTGTCCAGAATGAGCGTATTGACGTCGCCCGCCGCCTCCACCGCCTTGCCCGATTTGGCCACGATGTTAAAGCGGATCACGCGGTCCATGCCCGCGATGCCGATGGCCGACAGAAGCGCGCCTATCGTCGTCGGGATCAGGCACACAAGGAGCGCGATCAGGGTGGCGATGTCGATCACGCCGCCCCCGCTGCGCGCGGCGGCCGTGTGGTGATTGATGCTGCCGACGTAATTCGCGAACGGTTCGAGAGTCACGACCACGATCAGAAAAATCAGCGTCAAACCCGCCAGGAGGACGGAGAGGGCGATCTCGTTGGGCGTCTTTTGCCGCGCCGCCCCTTCCACGAGCGCGATCATGCGGTCCAGGAACGATTCTCCGGGATTGGTCGCCACGGAGATTTTCAGCGTGTCGGACAGGAGCTTCGTGCCGCCCGTCACCGAGCTGAAATCGCCGCCGCTGCCGCGGATCACCGGCGCCGATTCACCCGTAATGGCCGACTCGTCCACCGACCCGAGCCCCTCGATGACCTCGCCGTCCGCCGGGATCAATTCCCCGGCCTGAACCACGACGATGTCCCCTTTGCGCAGCGTGGTCGCCTCGACCATCTTCTCCGCCCCGTCGCGATCCAGCCTGCGCGCCGTCAGATTGGTCTTCGTCTTGCGCAGACTCTCGGCCTGCGCCTTGCCGCGGCCTTCGGCGATCGCCTCGGCAAAATTGCCGAACAGCACCGTGAGCAGCAGAATCACGCTTACGACCGCGTTGTAGGCAACCTGCGCGACCGGATACGTTCCGCCGAACAGGTTGCGGTCAAACGTCAGCAGCAGCGTGACCACAAAGCCGAGTTCGACCACGAACATCACGGGATTGCGCACCATGATGCGCGGATCGAGTTTGCGGACTGAGTCGATCACGGCCTGTTGGACGATCGCAGGCGTCAACGTCTTGGATTTCGCCATTGTCCAGAGTACCTCCTAGGCACCGAA
>JAKACX010000043.1 GCA_021821055.1 Bacillota bacterium | reverse complement strand
CCTGATCCGTCGGACACCCGATCGATGCACTGGTGGGCGGCGTCTTCGCACGCAATGTAACACTTGTTGCAGTGGATGCACTTGTCCTGGTCGATACGCGCCACCACTCTGTAGTCGAGGTTCAGATCGCCCCAGTTGACAACGCGTCCCGTCGCTTTGCCGACCAGATCCATGGCGGACGGTATGCCGCGGGCGTCGAGGTACTGGTTCAACCCGTCGATCATGTCCTCCACGATGCGAAAGCCATGGTGCATCACGGCCGTGCACACCTGCACGCCCGACGCGCCGAGCAACATGTACTCGACCGCGTCCTGCCACGTCGAGACGCCGCCAATCCCGGAGATCGGGATCCCCACCAACGGGTCGCGCGCGCAGTCCGCCACCATGTTGAGCGCGATCGGCTTGACGGCGGGCCCGCAGTAGCCCCCGTGCGCGCCAACCCCGTCCACGTGGGGGACCGGCGCCCACGTATCCAGATCCACGCCGATCAGGCTGTTGATCGTGTTGATCATGCTGACCGCCTGTGCTCCGCCTCTGGCCGCAGCGCGGGCCGTGTAGCGAATGTCGGTGATGTTTGGGGTCAATTTGACGATCACGGGGACCTCCGCCACTTCCACCACCCACTCCGTCGCGGCCTGGAGAAACTCCGGCGACTGGCCGACCGCCGACCCCATGCCCCGCTCGGACATGCCGTGCGGACAGCCGAAATTCAACTCGAAGCCGTCCACCCCGACGTCCTGCACCCGCTTGACGATCTCCTGCCACACCTCCTTCACGTTGTCAACCATCAGCGACGCGACGACGGCGCGATCCGGGAACGCCCGCTTCACCTCCCTCATCTCACGGAGATTGTCCTCCAGCGGTCGGTCCGTGATCAGTTCGATGTTGTTGAACCCCACCATGCGCACGCCTTCGACGTGAAAACCTCCGAACCGGGAGGACACATTGACGATCGGGTCGCCCAGCGTCTTCCAGACCGCGCCGCCCCAGCCCGCCTCAAACGCCCGCATCACCTGATACCCGCTGTTCGTGGGCGGGGCGGAAGCGAGCCAGAATGGATTCGGACTCTTGATCCCGCCCACATTCACCGATAGATCAGCCATGGGATGCACCTCGCCGCTGTTCAGATTCGTCCATCGCCAGCAGATGACGGTGCACCGCGCGGGCCGCGATCTTCCCCTGCTCCGCCGCCTCGACGACCATGGCGTCGCCGGCGCCTCGCCGAAACGAACAGTCTCCGGCCGCAAACACGCCCGCCCTGTTCGTCCTCATCTGCGGATCGACCCGGACCACCCCGTCATCATGCGCGACGCCCAGTGCGTCAAGCAGACTGGTCAGGCGCGACTGCCCCGTGGCTCGAATGACCGTGTCGACCTCCACCGTGAATTCCGTTCCCGGAATGGGAACAGGGCTGACCCTGTTGGAATAATCGGATACTTCGAGCTGAGTCTTGACAAACTCGACGGCGCGCACCCGGCCCCCTTCGCCAAGGACCCGCACCGGAGCGGACAACCAGCGAAATTCGACGCCCTCTTGCCGGGCAAAGTCGTACTCAAACGGGTAGGCTGTCATCTCCCGATCCGTACGGCGGTAGTAGATCGTCACCTGCCCGGCGTCGAGGCGCTTGCTGCAGGTGGCGGCGTCGATTGCCGTGTTGCCCGCCCCGATCACGATGACGCGCCCGCCGAGATTCCCGACGTCCTGTCCTGATTTTACCTTAGAAATGAAGTCAAGCGCATCCCAAACACCGTGCAGGTCTTCGCCGGGAATCTGCAGGGGCGGAACGCCCCCCATGCCAAATGCCAGCACCACAGCGTCAAAATTGCGCACCAGGTCCTCCACCGGGATGTCTCTGCCGACCAGCGTGTCGGTATATGCGGTCACGCCGAGTTTCAGGACCTGTTCCGCTTCCCACAGGGCGACGTCGCGCGGGAGACGGAAAGGAACGATGCCGTATGTGTTCAGCCCGCCTAGCTGCGCCTGCGCCTCATAGACGGTGACCTCATGCCCCATCCGCGCGAGTTCCCTCGCGGCGGCGAGCCCCGCGGGCCCCCCGCCCACGACGGCGGCGCGCCTGCCTGTCGGCGGTCCCGGCGCGAACAGGTCGACGCCCCTTTCCCGCACCCAGTCCGTCGCGTAGCGCTGCAGGTCGCCGATGCGGATGGGCGCCGCATCCTTCCCGAGCACGCACGCCCCTTCGCACAGCTCGTCCGTCGGGCACACCCTGGCGCAGCTCGCGCCGAGCGGGTTGGCGTCCATGATCACCCGCGCGCTCCCCACGACGTTGTCCGTGGTGATCTTGCGGATGAACGACGGCACGTCGATGTGCGTCGGACAGGCGGCGACACACGGCGCGTCGTAGCAGTACAGGCAACGGTGCGCCTCCGTCAGGACTTCAGCCTTGCCAAGCGGACGATGAACGCTTTGATCCAGTCGGCTTTGCACCTGCCCGCCGACAGCAGTCTCGCTCATGCGACATCCCCCTTTTTTAGCGTCAGTCGTGCAGCCAGCGCGTCGTAACCATCTTCTTCTTCGTGTAAAACTCCACGCCGTCGCGCCCCGTGGCGTGCAGGTCCCCATAGAACGAACCCTTCCAACCGCTGAACGGGAAATACGCCATCGGAGCGGGAACGCCGATATTGACGCCGAGCATTCCCGCCTGCATCCGTTCGCGAAACACGCGCGCCGCATGGCCGCTGCTCGTGTACAGCACCGCCGCGTTGCCGAGTTCCGAGCGGTTGGCCACCGCGATCGCGTCGTCCAGGTCCCGCACGCGGATGATGGACAGCACCGGCCCGAAGATCTCTTCCCGCGCGATGGTCATGTCAGGCGAGACATGGTCGAACAGCGTCGGTCCCAGAAAATACCCCTTGCCAACCGACGCGTCCACCTCGCGACCGTCCCGAATCGGCGTGGCGCCCTGCGCGATCCCCGTCTCAATAAATCCCACGATGCGCGCGCGGTGCTCCTCGCGAATCACCGGTCCGAGTTCTTTGCCCTCCTCCATCCCATCGCCGATCTGCAGGCTGTCCACCGCCTCGGTGAGGCGCGAGACGAACTCGTCCGCAATCGCCTCCTCAACCAGCACAACGCTGCCCGCCAGGCAGCGTTCGCCGGCATTGCCGTAGGCGGAGCCCATGAGAATGTCGATCGTCTTTTGCAATGGCGCGTCAGCCAGCACAATATGGTGATTCTTCGCCCCGGCGAGCGCCTGCACCCGCTTCCCGTGTGCGGCGGCAGTCTGGTACACGTGCTTGGCGACAGGCGCCGATCCGACAAAAGACACCGCGTTTATTGCCGGATGCATCAGTATCCGGTTGACGACATCCTTCGCGCCGTGCACCACATTGAACACACCGTCCGGGACGCCAGCCTCGAGCAGCAGTTCCGCCAGTCGGTTCGCTGACAGCGGCGTGCGCTCCGACGGTTTCAGGATGAACGTGTTCCCGCACGCAAGCGCGACGGGGAACAGCCACATGGGGACCATGCAGGGAAAGTTGAACGGCGTGATGCCGGCCGCGACCCCGACGGGAAAGCGGATCATCTCGGAGTCAATCTCGCGTGACACATTCGGAAGCACGCTTCCCATGAGCAGCGTGGGGATCCCGCAGGCGAACTCGACCACTTCGATGCCGCGCCTGACTTCCCCGCGCGCGTCGTCGAGGTTCTTCCCGTTTTCCAGCGTGACCAGCCTGGCCAGTTCATCCTTGTGGCGCTCCAGCACGTCGCGATAGCGGAACATAAGGCGCGCCCGCTCGGCCGGCGGAACCTGGCTCCAACCCGCAAACGCCGCCACGGCGGCATCTGCGGCGCGATCGACATCCTCCGCACCTGACAGTGGAACCTGTGCCAGCACTTCCCTCGTGGATGGGTTCGGTACGTCCAGCCGCTCAACCGCAGAGGCGTCGACAAACCGTCCATTGATCAGATTCTGCAACACCCTCATACCCACGGTTCCTCCCCGGATGGTTGTTCTACGAAACGTGTCTCAGTTCAGGATGAGTCTCGTAAATCTTCGCCATCGCCCGTCCAATCACCTCCAATGCCTCCTTGACCTGGCCCTGCGTAACGGTGAGCGGCGGACTGATGCGCACCGTATTGCCGTACAGGCCCCCTTTGCCGACGAGCAACCCGTCCGCCTTCGTCAATTCGAAGAACTCTCCGACAAGGTCCGAGGCAGGCTCCTTGTCGGAGCGGACAAATTCGATCCCCTGCATCAGACCCATCCCGCGCACATCGCCCATCACGGAGAACTGCCGGGAGAGTTCTTCCAGACCGTCGCGCAGGCGTTGTCCCTGCACGCGGGCGTTTTCCATCAGTTGCTGATCCACCATGACGTCGAGGGTGGCCAAGGCCGCTCGCATGGACACCGGGTTGCCGCCAAACGTGGAGATCGTCGGTCCCTGGTAGGCGCCCGCCACCGCCGCGGTGGCGATCACGGCGCCGATCGGCATCCCGTTGGCAAGGCCCTTGGCAAACGTCATCATGTCCGGCTCGACGCCGTAGTGCTCGATCCCGAACCATTTCCCCGTCCGCCCAAAGCCCGTCTGCACCTCATCCGCGATGAACAGCCCGCCGTACTTGCGCACGATCCGCGCGACCTCCGGAAAGTAGTCCGGCGGCGGCGTGATGAATCCCCCAACACCCTGGATCGGTTCGGCGATCACGGCCGCGATGCGCCCCGATGTCGACGTGCGGATGGTCTCTTCCATGTCCTTCGCGCACTCCAGTCCACAATGGTCCGGCGTCTTGCCAAACGGGCAGCGGTAACAGTAGGCGTTCATGGCATGCGTGACGCCCCCGGCCCCTGGCAGGCCGAGACGCCACGGCGACTGGCCGGTCAACGACATCGCCAGCGCCGAGCGCCCGCTGTAGCTGTGCCGCAGGGCGATCACGTCGTACGCGCCCGTCGCCACGCGCGCCATGGCAATGGCCGTCTCATTCGCTTCGGTTCCGCTCGCCGTGAAAAAGCTCATCGTCAGTTCGCCGGGTGTCATGCCGGCGAGGCGTTCAGCCAGATCCACCATGGCCTGATGAAGGTAGAGCGTGGAGACGTGCGTCAATTTGCCGATCTGCTCGATCATGGCAGCATTGATTACGGGATGGGCGTGTCCGACAGAGACCGTCAGGATGCCGCCGAAAAAGTCCAGATACCGTCGATTGTGCGTGTCGTACAGATAACAGCCTTCGCCGTGATCCAACGCGATCGGTTCAATGTAATAGGTGCTTACACCCGGAGCCAAGTACATTTCCTTGCGCGAGAGCAGTGTACCGCCATGACCGTCTGAGTCCGTTTCCTGCACGATGACACCTCTTCCCGTTTGTGCTAGAATCTCTGGTACAAACTTCGCGTTCTATCTCAGACGCTCGCAAACTACCGCAGACAGGACAGCTTTCGATACAAAGATATCACATGAGGCAAAAAGGACGCATGTGACACATCGTATGATAGATCGACAGAAAACTATGACAGCTTGTCGCGTTCGAATGGGAGCGAGGTGAGAGTGTGCACAACCCTCTGCGCATTCAGGATGTCTTGCTGCGCCCCGTGTTCAAGGGTGCGCAACTGCTGGCCGGGGCGAGCGGGCTGGACCGGCCGTTGCGTTGGATCCATATATTAGATGTCCTCGACGTGCGCAACATGCTCCGCGGCGGTGAACTTGTTCTCACCACCGGCATGGGCTTCAGCCGCAGCACCGACGATTTCCGGTCCTTTATGGAGCAGTTGATCGAGGGCAAGGCCGTCGGTCTGTGCATGGAACTCGGCACAGCCATCAAGGAAGTACCCCCCGAGATTTTGCAGATGGCGGACGCGCATGGCTTCCCGCTGATCGTATTCAACGTTCAGGTGCGCTTTGTCGACATCACCCAGGATGTGCACACCCTGATTCTCAACAGGCACCACAGGCTGCTCGACGACATGGAGCAGGTCGCCCGCAGGCACCAGTTGTTTCACGAACAGGAGTGGGTGGAACAACTGGTTCGCGCCGACAGACCCGAACAGTCGCTCGTGGATCCCGTCGCGCAAAACGGTCGGACGAAGCGCTATCGCAGCGTGATCATGCACGTATCCGGATTCGCGGGGAGCACGGCCCCGCAGCTCGACGAAGACTGGCGCAACCAGCAATTGGCGCTGTCCACGTCGATTCGCGCACCGTTTGTCGCTGCCCAGCTTCGCCCCTACCTGTCACTTCGGCGCGACGCTATCATCGCCGTGCTCGAATACGACAGTTCACACGCGACGGTAAAACCGGACGTCTTGGCGGCTTTCGGGCAGTTGCCGGGGATTCTAAAGAAAAATGGCGTGGACAATAGCGGGGTGTTCGCGGGGATTGGACGGGAAGCGAGCGCGCTCTCCGGCGTCAGGCGCAGCTACCAGGAGGCCGCGACCGCCCTTTCGATACGAAGCGCCACACCGGACGCCGGCGTGGTGTTTTACGACGACGCCGGGATCTATCGCTGGGTCGCCGTGCTCGCCGAACATGAGCAGGCGCGGCAACTGGCCGGTGACGACCTGCAGGCAGTCATCGAATACGATCGGAAACACCACACGAGCCTGTTTGAGACGCTGCGCGCGTATCTCGATTGCGACCGGTCAAAGCAGCGAACCGCGGACCGACTCTTCATTCACAGACAGACGCTGTACCACCGACTGGAGCAACTCGACGACCTGCTCGCCGTCGATCTGGAAGATCCGGCGAGACGCCTCGCTCTTCACGTCTCGGTATACTATCATCTCTTGCATCCGTGACAGGCGGTCGCAACTGGATGCTGTCAAGGCAATCCAACGTCATCCCAGATCAGCGCGTGAACGGCAGCCGGACCGTGGACCCCGATCGTCAGATCGTTCTCGATGTCCGAGGATCGGCTGGGCCCGCTTATGAAAATCACCGTGGAAGGCAGATGCACTGGGTCGAGGCCACGCAGCGCGATCTCGCGCCACACCTCTCCCATGCTCGTGCGAATCCGACTCGCTCGCAGCACGACGATATGCACCGTCGGCAACAGGCTCACGAGGCGGCCTTGCCCCGACTCGTTCAGGAGTACGACCGTCCCCGTATCGGCAATGGCAAAGTCACAGCCGGTTACGCCGACATCGGCGCGCGTGAACGGTTCGGCCATATCCGGTTCGTCATCCCATGGAACCACCGCAAACGAATCAAACACATTCTGCAGTTGCATGTCCGCGATGAACTCCCCGCCCCAACCGCAGACGAGCGGCGCTGAAAGCTCCTGCAACAGTGTCTCCAGGCCCCCGTGCAGCGCGGCAAGCGTGGCGTACACGCGCGCACTCCCGCCAAGACGCCCCAGTTCCAGGGTGAAGTTCTCCAGCCGCTCGCGATGACCCCATTGCCGCGCCGTCCAGAAGTCCGGCGCACCGACGAACGCGCGCTCCGGCTCCTCCGCAGGCAACCCCACGCCCGCCGGGGATGCGGCCGCGTCTGCCGGAAACTCTCTTCCGAGCCTGCGCGCGATGTTCTGGAAGAATGCCTGTTCGTTCACCGGGGATCACTCTCCGCCGCTTTGCCGTCGTTCTGCCTGGCGACTTTGACGTCCTGTTTCATGCGCGAGAAGCGATCGCGAAACGGCTCCGGCGCAAGGGCGGGCGCATGGCGGCTGCCGGTCCATCCCACGAGCGGACCAAATGTCGATTCGATGTACCCATCGCGCGCCAGCGGCGCCTGAACAATCCGCGCCACGCGCGTAACCAACCGATAACGGCCAGGCTTGGCAAACAGAGTCGCATACCCGCTCCACGCAACCCGCTCGCGATCCACCCGCACTCCGCCCGGCTTGGCCTTGCGTTGTGCCGCGCGCCGGCGAAGGGCCACCAGCATGTCGTGCAGCGGAATCTTCACCGGGCACGCCTCGTAGCAGGCGCCGCACAGACTCGACGCGTTCGGCAGATCGGCGAATTCTTCTCCCTGCAGGAGCAACGGGGTGAGCACCGCGCCAATCGGCCCGGGGTACACGGACCCGTAGGCATGGCCGCCCACATGGCGATAGACCGGGCAGACATTCAGGCAGGCCCCACAGCGAATGCAGTTGAGCACATCCTGAAACTCGGCGTCGCCCAGTTGCGAGGAGCGCCCATTGTCCAGAATGACGATGTGCAGTTCCGTTGGACCGCTGACCTCCCGTGCCCGCCGCGGCCCCGTGATCACGCTCATGTAGGTGATCACCTTCTGACCCGTCGCGCTGCGCGGCAACAGATTCGCCATCACTTCAAGGTCCGCGAACGTGGGCAGCACCCGCTCCATGCCCATGACAACGATATGCGTCTTGGGCAGTGCGCTCACCATGTCCGCATTGCCCTCATTCGTGAAGAGCACCACGGAACCCGACTCGGCGATGCCAAAGTTGCAGCCCGTCATGCCGATGTCGGCCGCGAGGAACGTCTCCCGCAATTTGCTGCGCGCAAACGCCACCAGCGCCTTCGTGTCGGTGCCGAGATCCTGACCGCCGTCGTGCGTGAACAGGTCCTTGATCTGCTCGCGCGTCTTGTGAATGGCGGGAATGATGATGTGCGACGGTGTCTCGTGCGCCAGTTGGATGATGTACTCGCCGAGGTCCGTCTCCACCACACGGACTCCGTGTTCCTCAAGGCGACTGTTGATGTGAATCTCTTCCGACACCATCGATTTGGACTTGGCAACCAGTGTGGCCTGCTTCTCCTGGACGATGCCAAGGACCGCAGCAGACGCTTCCTGCGCGTCCGCGGCAAAGTGCACCGCGGCGCCCGCCGCGCGCGCATTTGCGACAAATTGGCGCAGGTAGTGGTCAAGATTCGCCACAGTGTGCGAGCGAATCGCCCGGCCGCGTTCCCGCCACTCCTCCCAGCGCCCCAGTTCCTCGGTCGCGCCGCGCTTGCGGTCCTTCAGGCGATCCGTCGTAAAGCGCACCGCCGCGCGCAGAAAATCGTCCGCCAGAGCCGCGTGCGAGCGACCACTGATCGTTGTCGTGTCCTTTGCGCCAGCGCCCACTCCCGTCAACCCCTTCCCTGCTCCATCCCTTCATGCAACAGTTCCGCGAGGTGCATCACGCGCACCGACCGCCCCATGTGGCGCAACCTGCCGCCGATGTTCATCAGGCAGCCCATGTCCGTGCCGACGAGCACCTCCGCACCCGTCTCCGTTACCCAGTCCGCCTTTTCCGTCGCCATGGCCGTCGATATCTCGGGCATCTTCACCGCAAACGCGCCGCCGAATCCGCAACAGTCCTCAGCGTGCGGCAGTGGCACGAGATCCAGGCCGCGAACACCCGCGAGGAGTTGCAGCGGTTCCTCCTTGACGCCCAACAACCGCGATCCGTGGCACGAGGGATGATACGTCACCCTGTGCGGAAAGAACGCGCCAAGATCCGTCACCCCGAGCACATGGACCAGAAACTGCGAGAACTCATATGTCTTTGGCACCAGTTCGCGAGCGCTCCGCGTCTCGTCCGGATCGGCGTCAAACAGGCTCGGGTAGTGGTGGTGCACCATCCCGGCGCACGAACCGGACGGCGACACGACGTAGTCGAAATCCGCAAACGCTTCGAGCAGAGTGCGCCCCACCACCCGAGCCTGTTGCGCATAGCCGCTGTTGAAGGCGGGCTGCCCGCAGCACGTCTGCTCCGGTGGAAATTCCACCTCCACGCCGCAGGAGTTCAGGATCCGAACCATCGATTCCGCGACCCGCGGGTAGAAATTGTCCACCAGGCAGGTGACAAACAGCGCGACTCTCATCCGCATTCACGCTCCGGAAACCACACGCGAACGACGCACTGGAGACGCACAGACAACGCGGGCCGCCGCGCCGATCCCATCCGCCGCGCTCTCACGACGAAACACGCTCCACCTGCACCACGCGGACGGACGCCTCCCGCAGCCTCGCGACCGCATCGCCTGTTGTGCGGGAATCCGTGATGACATGCTGGATCTGTTCCAGATCCGAAACGAAGGTGAAATCCTGCACGTCAAACTTGCTGTGGTCGATGAGCAGGTAACGTTCATCCGAAATCCCGATCATCTTGCGCTTGACGAGGGCCTGCAGCTCGTTGGATTCGGTGATGCCCCGTTGCATGTGCAACCCCTTACAGGAGATAAACGCCTTGTTGACATGGTACAGATCGAGCGCGCGCTCCGCCGACGGCCCGACGAACGACAAGGAACGGGGAGACAGCAGACCCCCGGTGGAAATGACTGTGACCTTGTCCTTGTTGGCGAGTTCCATGCAGACCTTGATCGAGTTGGTGAGCACCGTCAAGCGGATGTTCTGCATCAGGGACGCCATGTACCACGCGGTGGTGCTCGCGTCGAGGATGATCTGGTCGCCCGGCGCCACAAACTGCAGCGCCGTCTGGGCAATCTCCCGTTTCTCTTCAATATTCACGGACTCGCGCTCGAAGTATGGCGCCTCCAACTGATCGTTGTTGCGCACAGCGCCGCCATGACTTCGGCGCAACAACCCGCGCCCTTCCAACGCGTCCAGATCGCGGCGGATCGTCTCCTCCGTCACGCCGAACCGGTCGCTCAGTTCCGTCACGCGAATGCTGCCCCGTTCACTCACAAGCCGCACGATCTCGTCATACCGTTCTGCGACGAGCATGGCCATTCCTCCCCTCGACCACTTCACAAAACACAGCGTACGCCTGCTCCCACGCACCGCGATCCTGTGGCTGGTAGGCGGTCGTCGGAAACGACTTCCGGACGATGGCCCGCCCCTCCCGCAGATCGGCGATACGGCCCGCCGCAATCCACTGCACAAGCAGATTGCCAAGCGAACTGGCCTCGTCCGGACCGGCCCAGACGGGAATCCCGACCGCGTTCGCCGTGTATTGGCACAAAACCTGATTGTTCACGCCGCCGCCAACGATGTGCAGTCCAGAGTAGCGCTGCTTCGTAAGGCTCATGATGCGGTCAAACACGTAGCGGTATTTCAGCGCCAGACTCTCCATGACACAGCGTACCACTTCGCCCCCGCTTTGAGGCGCGTCTTGCCCCGTTTCGCGGCAGAATTCTTGAATCTGGCGCGGCATGTGCGCCGGCCGGAGGAACATCGGATCGTCCGGGTCGACAAAACAGCGAAACGGCGCCGCTCGTTCCGAGATCTGCGTCATTTCCGAAAAAGACAACCGCTCGCCGTCCTGTTCCCACGCCCGTCTGCACTCCTGCAGCAGCCAGAGCCCCATGATATTCTTCAAGAACCGAAACGTCCGGCCGAAGCCGCCCTCATTTGTGAAATTCAGGCGCAGTGCTTCGTCCGTCACAATCGGTTGTGCGAGTTCCGTTCCCATGAGCGACCACGTGCCACTGATCAGGTAGACGAAGTCTTCCGTCTCCGCCGGCGTCGCGGCCACCGCCGACGCGGTGTCGTGCTCCGCGACCGCAATGACGGGAATGGACGGGACGCCCAGTTCTGCGCAGACCGCCGCCGACAGACTTCCGACAGGCGTTCCCGGCTGCACGATCTCACTGAACAATGATGTGCGCAGACCCAGCCTGTGCAGGATCTCCGGGTCCCAATCCCGCGTGCGCAGGTTCAGCAACTGCGTTGTGGACGCGTTCGAATACTCGCCGACGCGCCTCCCGGTCAAAAGGTAGCGCAACAGATCCGGGATCAACAACAGCGACTGCGCCTCGCGCAGCGGGACCGAGTCGCGCAACGCCTGCGCATGCAACTGATAGATCGTATTGATATCCATGATCTGAATGCCGGTCCGTTCAAACAGCCAACGCTCGCCGAGAAGATCTCCGACGGCCCTGGCCACGCCCGCCGTCTGCACGTCCCGGTAATGGACGGGATTCGCGAGCAACTCGCCGTTTGCGTCCAGCAGGCCAAAATCAACCGCCCACGCGTCGATTCCCATGCTCGCGATCGCCGGGAACGCGCGGTGCGCCCGTGAAACGCCCTGCTTCACCTCGTGCAGCAGCCGCAAGATGTCCCAGTACAGGCGCTGTCCCACGTGCACCGGATCATTTGCGAAACGGTGCACCTCCTGCAGTCTGATCGTCTGATCGTCAAGAGCGCCCACAACCACTCTGCCGTTGCTGGCGCCGAGGTCCACGGCCAGTGCGTTCACCAGCTCGCCCCACCCTTGCCGCGCGCCATGATCCGCTCGGGGTGCCCGCTTTCCCGATAGGCCGCCATCGGATCGACGGGAACACCCATCTCCTCCCGAACCGCGCGCAGGAGAGGCGACACGTCAAACTCAAACGCGGACCGCACCTCGTTTTCCGCGGCCATGACATCCTGCCCGGCCTGCGCCCGCGACAGCGCTGGCAGGTCGACCAACAGAGCTTTGGCGTATTGCGTCTGGACATTCAGGACGGACCGGATCATGGCCGGGATCTTCGGCTCGACCGCGTGACTCTGGTCGATCATGTACGCGATGCGGTCCGCCGTTTGTCGCACGCCCGCGTCCTCATCGGCCGAAGCCGCCAGAATCTGATGAAAGATGAGGAACAGTTCGTAGGGATTGATCGCACCCACGATCAGGTCGTCGTCCGCGTATTTCCGGCTGTTAAAATGGAAGCCGCCCAGTCTCTTCTCGTCGAGCAGGAATGCGACAATATGCTCCACGTTCGTCCCCTGCGCGTGATGCCCTGTGTCGACGAGCACCTCCGCCTGCGGCCCGAGCCGCTGCGCCAGCGTATACGCCATGCCCCAGTCCGCCAAATCCGTGTGGTAGAAACCCGGTTCAAAAAACTTGTACTCGATCAGCATGCGCATCCCGGGATCGAGCGCTCCGTACACCTCGGTCAGGGATTCGAGCATGAAGCGCTTGCGCCGGCGCAGGTCCGCCTGCCCGGGATAATTGCTGCCATCCGCAAACCACAGGCTGATCACGTCCGATTCGACGGCCCGCGCGATGTCCACACACTCCAGAAGATGGCGCGTCGCCTTGCGGCGGATGTCGGGACGCTCGTTGCAGACGCTGCCAAACACGTAGTCGTCGTCCTGGAACAGGTTCGGATTCACGGCGCCGATGCGCAGGCCCGATGCGCGGGCGTGCGTTTGCAGACGGGCGTAGTCGTCCACCGCGTCCCACGGGATGTGGATCGCGACGGACGGACAGATCCCCGTCAGGCGGTTCACGATCGCCGCATCGTCAATCTTTTCAAAAGGGTCCCGCGGGACGCCCGTCTGGCGGAACACTTTGAATCGGGTGCCCGAGTCGCCATACCCCCAGGAAGGCGTTTCGATGCGCAGAGCCTTGAGCTTGGCCATGACGCGGTCGACGTCCACGCCCCTGGCCCGCTGCTGTTCCTCAAAGAGTGCGAAATGGCGGTCGCTCATAGACGGTAGGGCCTCCTCTTGCGTTCTGGTCTTCAACGCGTGTACGCGGCGGCGACCCCACCGTCCACCGTCAGGATGCACCCGGTCGTCTTCGCCGAGCGCGACGATGCAAAATAGGCAATGGCCTCCGCGATGTCCTCAGGAAAGATGTTCACTTTGAGCGTGGTGCGTTGGCGGTAGTGCTCATCGAGTTCCTCCGGCGCGATCCCGTACGCCGCGGCGCGCTCTTCCCGCCAGCTCGAACTCCAGATCGCCGATCCTTGCAGCACCGCGTCCGGACACACCGTGTTCACCCGGATGCCGCGGCCGCCGCCTTCTTCCGCCAGGCAGCGCGCCAGGTGAAGTTCCGCCGCTTTCGCCGCGCTGTAGGCGCTGGCGTTCTTGCCCGCGACCATTGCGTTCTTGGAGGCGACAAAGACGATATTGCCCCCGGAGCCTTGCAGCCGAAACAGTTGGAAAGCCGCCCGCGAGACCAGAAAGTACCCCGTGGCCAAGACGTCGATGTTCTTCTGCCACTCGCGCAGCGAAGTCGTCTCGACCGACTGCGACGATGCGATGCCGGCGTTCGACACGACGATGTCCAGGCCGCCATAGTGCAGGATCGCGGCCCGATACGCCGTGGCGACGCTGCCTTCGTCCGTCACGTCCAGCGCGACGTCCAGACAGCGGCCCTCCCCGTACCGCGCGTCGAATTCCTTCGCCGCATCCTTGGCGCCTTGCGCGTTCAGGTCCGCGAGCACCACGTGGGCGCCTTCATCCAGCAGACGCTTCGCCGTCGCCTTCCCGATACCGCCGGCCCCGCCCGTGATAAACGCCACCTGCCGCGAGAATCCCTGCTCCGGCGGCGCCAGCGACAGCTTATAGAGTTCAAGCGGCCAGTACTCGATCGCGTACGACTCCTGCTCTGACAGCGACGTGAACGCGTCGACCGCGAAACACGTCCGCATGACGGCAATCGCCCGCTGGTACAGACCCGCGCTGACCTCGGCCATCGACTTCGATTTCCCGGTGGACACCATGCCGACCCCGGGTATGAGGATAATGCGCGGAAACGGGTCTCCCGCCTGTTCGCCGGGCGCCTGATGGCGCCCCACATACTCCGCGTACGCCTCCGCGTAGGCGTCCACGCCCGCCTGGACGCGTCTGATCAATTCTTCCTCACCCGCACCCGGCGTCCAGTCGACAAACAGCGGAACCCGCTTCGTGTGTACAAGGTGGTCGGGACAGGCCGCCCCGACCTGGCTCAGTTCGCTGGACGCGCGCCCATTCACAAACTCCATCACCGCGGCCGAGTCGTCACAGTGCAGGATCATCGGCGTTTTCTGCGACACCGCCCCGCGGATCGCGGGCAGGACCGCCGCCAACAGGTCCACGCGATCCGTCTGGGGCAACGCCTCGACAGCCGCCCCGCCAAAGGCGACGCTCCCCTTCATGCGGCCTTCCAGATAGGCCTCCGCCTTTTGAATCGTCGCAATCGTGCTGTGATAGCACTCGGCGGGCGTGTCGCCCCAGGTGATCAGACCGTGCTTCTCAAGCAGCACGAGACGCGCCCCCGGACGTGACCGAACGGCCTCGGCCACCATCTTCGCCAGCGAGAATCCTGGGCGGATGTATGGAATCCACACGGCTTCCCCGCCAAACACCTCTTCCGCCATCGCCCTTCCGTTCACAGAGCAGCAGATTCCGATGATCGCGTCGGGGTGGGTGTGATCCACCTCAGGGAAAGGCAAGAAGGCGTGCAGCAGCGTTTCGATCGAGGAGCGGGGAAGATTGGGCTCCGCCACACAGTGCGCAAGGTACGCGACCATGTCTTCGTCGCTCATCTCGTCGCGCAGGAGCAGCGGCGCGATGTCGTCCATGCGCAGGGCGGCGAATCCCCGCTCTCCGATCGTCGCCAGGTCGGATCCGCTGCCCTTCACGTAGAGCACCTGTTCCCATTCGCCCTTGAAGTTCTTTTGTCTCACCTTCGTAGATGTGTTGCCGCCGCCCCAGTTACAGACGCGACGGTCCGCGCCCAGCAGACGCGACCGGTAGGTCAGGGCCGCCAGACCTGCGGCAACGTCGCCATGGTCTCCCCACAAGTCTTCTATCATTTCAGGACCTCCAATAGAGAAGATTAATGCAAGTATAGCGCGCAAACAGACTAATATCAATATAAAGAAACAAAAACAAACGTCGCATTGACACTGAACGCCAGTCTTACGCCTGAAAATGGAACACCTCCGGAAGAACCTGCATCGTGCGCCCATGCTCATCGGCCATCAGGATATCCGACATGAACGCCTGCCACCTGATGTTGGCGGGGTGGCGGTCAAGCGTACGCATGGCTCCGTCAAAATCGTCGACCTCCATGTAGGCGAACAGCGTGGTTCCATCCATGAAGATACTGTACGTCGCCACGCCAACCTCCCGAAAAGCCTGCAACAGGTCCGGATACACGGCTTGATGGCGCCGCCGGTACTCCTCCTCGAAACCCGGCCGGACGGCCAGTTTGAATGAGACGCGCATCAATCTCCCCATCTCCCGTCAAACAGCGTCGGGGGTCGTTTCCGGCCCCCGCAAACACGTGCACCACAAGCACCATCCTCGTCCATCCTCGTCAGACTGTCGCCCCGGCTTCAGAGATCTCCTCAAGCGATTTTCCACCGGTCCGCGGTCCCATCAACCCGCCCACGACGAGGTTGTACGCGAACATCAGGGTGATCATCAGCGCCACGGCCCTGAAACCGCCGATGGCTGCGGTGATCACCGGAAGATACAGGCTCCAGACGCCGAGGACCACCCGCATGACCGACCATAGGAAACCCTGTGAGGTGTTGCGGATTTCCGTCGGAAACAGTTCGACAGACCAGATCCTCTGCAGCGGCCACAACCCCACTCCCTGGCCGACGCCGAACAGGATGACATTGGCGTACGCGACCCACGGATTGGAGATCGGCGCGAACAGGAGGATGAAGAATGCGAGACCACACAGGAACGAGCTGACGGCGTACAGGATGCGACGGTCGACCCTGTCGTTCAAAGGCATGAAGATGAACAGCACCGAGAGGATCGCCAGCAGGAAGTACAGGATCAGCATCATGTCCGACCGGGCCGGGCTCACGGCCCCCACTGTCTTGAAGATATAGGGGAAAAAGAAGCCGTATGTGCCGGCCGGGATGCCCCACAGGACATAGAGCGGCATGATGAACAACAGCCGCTTGCCGTTTTGGCGATTGAACAGGTCCTTGAAGGAGAGCCTGGGCGACGCGGCCGGTGCGCTCGCCACCGCCGCCGCAATGGTGGTTTTCAGTTTGTCGAGTTCATCCTGTCTGCCGTGCGCGTGCGCCCAGCGCGGCGATTCCACCATTGAGCGCCGGAACAGGTACGTGATCAGCGCGGCGATGAAGAGGCTCAGGAACAACAGGCGCATGCCGAGCAGGCCGAGTGGGCTCAGCAGCAGCGCCAGAAGCAGGATCACGATCGGTCCAATGTACCAGAAGACGTTGGTGATCCCCATCAGTCGGCCGCGACTGCCCTTCGGCGCATACTCCGCGATAAGCGACCAGGACGTGGGAACATCCGCCCCGACGGCGAACCCCATCACCATGTAGCCCGCGATCAACATGGCCGGATTGAGCGCAAAGACGATCAGCAACGCGCCGATCATATAGACGACAAGGTCGATGTTGTAGATGAACTTTCGCCCGAACCGATCGCCGAGGAATCCGGCGACCAAGGCGCCGACGCCGGTCGAGATTCCGTTCGAACCGAACGCCGCGATGACGCCCACGAGCGACAGATTCATGTGAAAATAGTGGATCCACATGAGCAGCGCCGTACCGCCCGCCACAATCGAGCCGGCATCCAGGTAGTCCCCCATACCGGCGAGGATGGTCCATTTCCAATGCGATCCCGTGAGCCTTGACTGGTCGATGCCGTCAAATGCCGATGTCGTCATAACAGGAAACCACCCTCTCTAACTGTGTCGGAGTAGGTCAATAGATGGGCATGAGCGGGAAATCCCCTTTGTCGCCGCTGCGGGTGACCCGCCATGAGGCCCGCGCCGATCCATCCGAAACCGCTGTCATGCGCGAACGGCCTTCCCCCCACCTGCCTCACGTCCTTCTACGGGAACCCGTTCTATGAAACAAATCTTGTTTTCTGAACCCTCTCCCATGGATAAATCCAGGGGGTTCTAAAAGCCTATACCGCCGCACTCTCGTCGGCTCTCGCTCAGGCTCTCGCCTTTGCTACAGCATCCGAC
>JAKACX010000042.1 GCA_021821055.1 Bacillota bacterium | reverse complement strand
AGGTGGTGTGCACGCGCGAACCTGTCCCCCGCACGACGGCGAGCAGCCCTTCGATGTAGGTCGACTGCAATTTGCTCAGCTGTCTGTACTCGAGAATCCGCTGGACAAACTCGCTGTTCGGCGCCAAGCGCTCGAGCACATCCGCGCTGGTCGAATAGCCGGTCTTCGTCTTCTTGGTGGCAGGCAGTCCCATCTTCCCGAACAGGATCTCGCCCAATTGTTTGGTGGATTGGATGTTAAACTCGGTCCCCGCGAGCTGATGGATCTCGCGCGTCAAGCGCTCGATGCCCTGCGCCAACTCCTGGCCAATCTCCCGCAGGCGGTCAGCATCCACGCGCACGCCGAGCAGTTCCATCCGCGCGAGGACGATCGAGAGCGGCAGTTCCACCTCTTCGTAGAGCGCCTGCAACTGCTGTTGCGCGATGGCGTCCTGCAGCACAGGCAGGGTCCGCGTCAATTTTTCCGCTGCAATCAGTTGAGCCGCCGCACGGGCCGCTTGATCGGGTCCGGGCTTCTTGAGGCGATTCACCACGTCCTCGCCCAACACATCCTCCGGCAACGCGTGCGCAATAACATCGTCGAGCCCGGGTTCGCCTTCCGACGCGTGGATGAGGTAGGTCGCGAGCAGCGTGTCGAACACATTGACCAGGCAATCGCCGGGGTCCGCAGCCCACCCGAGTTGCACGAGGACGACGCGCAGCGCCTTGCTGTCGTAGGTGACCTTCTGCAGACTGGCGTCCGCCAGGTAGTCCAGCAGGGCGACGACGCCCGGGGCTTGCGGCGCTGGGGGCCCGTCGCCGATGACCGCGTACCACGAGCCGTTTGCGTCGGCGATGGCAAGGCCCGCGACGCTGCCGCTCTGGTACGGGCCGTCGACGTCGAGCAGCACGCTGG
Organism: Bacillota bacterium; assembly: GCA_021821055.1. Classification (GTDB taxonomy): domain Bacteria; phylum Bacillota; class Bacilli; order Alicyclobacillales; family SLC66; genus JAKACX01. The sequence continues at coordinate 16,639 of JAKACX010000042.1, read as the reverse complement.
CCGGCCCTGCCATCTGCGCGAGCCGCTCGGCCCACAGTTCGACAGGCAGGCGCCCGCCCGCGTCCGCGGGCCCGTCGGCGGTTGAGACGGCGCCGGAATCAGATTGCGGGTCGGCCGCGGAGCCGTTGTCGCCCGGCTCGGAGCCAGTTGACGCGGCGCCCGCAGGCGCTCCGACCGCCGACTTGCCGTCAGCCGCTGAGACGGCGCCCGCAGGCGTGCCGTCGGCCGCGCCATTGTCCGCCAGTTTCCCGTCCGCCAGTTTGGCGAGCAGCGAACGAAACTCGTATTGCCGAAACAGCGGCTGCACGTCCTCCGCCGAAAATCCGGTGTAGCGCAGCGCATCCAGTTCGACGTCAAGCGGCGCAGCCCGTTCTATGGTGGCCAGTTTCTTTGACAGCAGCGCCTTGTCCCGGTGTTCGCGCAACCTTTCGCGCAGTTTCTTGCCGGCCACGTCGTCAATGTGCGCCAGCACGTCCTCCACGCTGCCAAACTGGGTCAGGAGCTTGATGGCCGTCTTCTCGCCGACGCCCGGAACGCCGGGAATATTGTCCGAAGAATCCCCCATGAGCCCCTTGAGATCGATAATCTGCTCCGGCGCGAGCGAAAACCGCTCCCGCACCTGCTCGCGGCCGTAGCGCACGAGATCCGTCACGCCCTTGCGCGTCAGGCAGGTGACAACGCGGTCTGACACCAGTTGCAGCAGATCCTTGTCCCCTGACACGACGGTGACCTTCATCGCCTGGCGCTCCGCGGCGGCCGCGAGTGTTCCGATAATGTCGTCGGCTTCATAATTCTCGACTTCAAGATAGCGCACGCCGAAGGCGCCCATCAGTTCGCGCGCCATCGCAAACTGCCCGACGAGTTCCGGGGGCGTCTCCTGACGCTTCCCCTTGTACTCGGCAAACTGATCGTGACGAAAGGTCTTCTTGCCCATGTCAAAAGCCACCGCCACGTGGGTCGGACGTTCGTCCTTGAGCAGATTGATCAGCATCGTGGCGAGGCCGTAAACCGCGTTCGTATACAATCCCTGTGAAGTCGAGAGCAGCGGTACACCGTAGAAGGCGCGGTACAGCACACTATTGCCGTCGACCAGCAGCAACTTCTCCTCCCGCTCATCGACAGCCATTCTGCCTTGTGCGCTCCGTGCCAACCCATCCAGCTCCCCTCGAGACACCATCTCGCCTATTGTATCACGACTGTCCGCCCGTCTTCGACATTGCTCGGGAGACATACGATAGGGTCAAATGACGCAACGCCTTACGGGGGCCCTAAGGACCACCATAAGGCGTTGCACAACAACCAGCATAATCCGCTTACAGATTCTTGATCAGAGCCGTCGCAAACTCCGATGTGGCGACTTCCTTCGCGCCATCCATCAAGCGCGCGAAGTCGTACGTCACCGTCTTTTGCGCGATTGTCTCCTGCAACGCGTCGACAATGCTGTCCGCCGCCTCCTGCCAGCCCATGTGCTCGAGCATCATCACGCCCGAGAGGATGACGGAGCCCGGATTCACCTTGTCCAAGTCCGCGTACTTTGGCGCCGTGCCGTGCGTCGCTTCAAAAATGGCGTGGCCTGTCATGTAGTTGATGTTCGCGCCGGGGGCAATCCCGATCCCGCCGACCTGCGCCGCCAGAGCGTCCGAGATGTAGTCGCCGTTAAGATTCATTGTCGTGACAACGTCGAATTCGGCAGGCCGTGTCAGCACCTGTTGCAGGAAAATATCCGCAATCGCGTCCTTCACAATGATCCGGCCCGCCGCTTCCGCCTTTTTCTGAGCCGCATCGGCCGCTTCCGCGCCCTGCTGTTCCTTGATCCGGTCGTACTCCGCCCACGTGAACGTGCGATCGCCAAATTCCCGTTCCGCCAGTTCATACGCCCAGTTCTTGAACGCGCCCTCTGTGAATTTCATGATATTCCCTTTATGGACAATCGTGACGCTCTTGCGCTTGTGTTGCAGCGCGTATTCGATCGCCGCGCGCGCCAAGCGTTCCGTTCCGTCTCTCGAAACCGGCTTGATGCCTATCCCGGAAGTCTCCGGAAAACGGATCTTCGTCACGCCGAGCTCTTGGCGCAGAAATTGAATGACCTTCACGGCTTCTGGAGACTCCGCCGCCCATTCGATGCCCGCGTAGATGTCCTCCGAGTTCTCCCGGAAAATCACCATGTCCACAAGCTCCGGACGCTTGACCGGCGACGGCACGCCTTGGAAATAGCGAACCGGACGCAGGCAGACGTACAGGTCGAGTTCCTGGCGCAACGCCACATTCAGACTGCGGATACCGCCGCCAATCGGCGTGGTGAGCGGCCCCTTGATACCCACGAGGTACTTGCGCATCGCGGTCAGCGTGTCGTTTGGCAGCCATGCGCCAAACTGGTTGAACGCCTTCTCCCCCGCGTACACCTCAAACCAGGCGATCCTGCGCTTGCCGCCATACGCCTTCTCCACCGCCGCGTCAAACACGCGCACGGCCGCCCGCCAGATGTCGCGCCCTGTTCCATCCCCCTCGATGAACGGGATGATCGGTTCGTCGGGAACGTGGAGCTTCCCGCCCTGCATCGTGATTTGCTCGCCGCGCACCGGCGGATCGAGCTTCTCAAACAAAGACATTGTACCGCTCCTCTCACAGTTCCAAGCCACATCGCCCAATGACGACACGCTCATGGGCCGCCAAACCACCCTGTCCCGGCTCACTCGTGCCCTCATGATACCACACGGGAATTCACGGCGGCAACGATTTGCACCGTTCTGCGGACCGGCGTTTCGCCTGGTGGAACAACGGCACTCACGGGCGGCCGCCATGGATCAACTGTCCCGGCGCGGCGCACGAGCGAGGTATATCCAGTCCGGCTCGCCCCCGACGCCCGTGGCGACGGAACATTGGCGCACATCGTGAAAACGGCGCCGCAGCGTGTCGGCGAACGCGTCGACGCGACTGGCGCTCCAGAACGCGACAACGCCGCCCGGAGCGAGTACCTCGCCGAGCCTGCGCAGTCCATCCTCGCCGTAGAGCCATCCGTTGCTCTCCGACACAAGCCATGTCGGCCCATTGTCAATATCGAGACAGATGACATCAAACACTTCATCAGCCCCGCCCAGCCACTCCGTGAGGTCCGCGGCAATGGTCTCCACCCGGCGGTCGTCCTGCACGTGTCCCGCGTATTTGGCGAAGTACTCCCGCTGCCAGCGAATGACGGTCTGCTCCACTTCGATGACCAGGGCGTGTTCCACGTCTGAATGCGACAGTGCCTCCGCAAGCGAATAGCCGACTCCAAGGCCTCCGATCAACACCCGCCCGACCTGCCGCGCCGCGCCCATGGCGAGCCGGACCAGTTCGCGCTCGGAGGCTCCGTTGTACGTGGCCATCAGGAATGATCCGTTGCTGATGACCTCAAGGTGTTCGCCGCGACGCTGCAACTGCAGCTCTCCGCGCGGCGTCGTGCAGCGCTCCAAGCGATCGGGCGGCGTGTAGGCGCGTTCCCTTGACAACGCCAATCGCCCCTTTTATCGATTCATATTATGATTATTTTACTATTTATAGTTATGGCCATCATCTCGACTTAGCTACTGGGTCGGGCTGCAAAGCCTGTCCCGCCTGTCCGCCTGTTCCTCCTCCCGTGCCGTCCCGCCGCCGGCTCGCAACGCGCGCCACACCTTGCCTCACGCCTGGCGCAGCAGCGCGTGGACCTCTGGCAGCGCGCGCGAAGCCCGCACCGGACGCATCGCCTGGTCGGTGAATACGTGCTCGGTCAGTCCCACGGCGACGACCGCGGCGCGACCGACGGCCCGGATCTCATACTCGAAGCTGACGCGCACCCCGTTGTACTCCGCGACGCGCGCGCCGACCGCCAATTCATCGTCAAAGCGAACCGCCTTGCGGTACTCGCAGGATACGCGCAGCACCGGCATGCGAAACCCCGCCTGCTCGAGTTGTGAGTACGAGTGCCCATTCGCGCGGAGCCACTCCACCCGCGCGGCCTCAAACCACGCGACGTGGTGGCCGTGCCAGGCGACACCCATCTGGTCTGTTTCACTGTAACGCACGCGCAACGTGTGGAAAACCATCGCGCCCCCGGAACCATTGTGCAGCGTCATGTCCATCTCCCAGCCTTGCCATGTCCGGCTCCGGACCGCGGCCCCAGCTGCGGTCCGCCCGCCGTATGGACTCAGAGCACCTGCGTCTTGCCGCGGTACACGAACCCGCTCTCCGCGTCAATCGTGATCATTTCCCCGTCCTTGATCAGTTGCGTGGCATTCTTCACGCCGACGACGACCGGAATCCCCAGCGACACCCCCACGACCGCCGCGTGCGAGGTGAGGCCGCCTTCCTCCGTCACGATCGCGGCCGCCCGCTCAATCGCGGGCATCATGTCGCGGCTGGTCAGGTGCGCGACGAGGATATCGCCGGAGTCTGTGCGGTCGTTCGCGTCCATCGCATCTTCTGCCACCAGGGCACGTCCCGCGATTCCCGACGTCCCCACGCCGACGCCGCGCGAAATCACGTCGCCGATCACCTGGATCTTCAGCAGGTTCGTCGTACCGGCCTGTCCCACCGGCACGCCTGCCGTGATAATCACGAGGTCGCCGCTTTGCACATAGCCAGCGGAAAGCGCGCCGTCCACGGCCACGCCGAGCATCTCGTCCGTCGTCTTCGTGCTCTTCACAAGCACCGGATACACGCCCCAGCACACCGAAAGCCGGCGCGCCGTGCTCGCGTGCGAGGTCACCGCGACCACCACGCACTCCGGCCGGTGTTTCGCCACCATCCGCGCGGTGAAGCCGCTCTCGGTCGACGTGATGACGGCCTTGGCGGAGACCGCTTCGGCAATCTCCCGCACCGCGTGGCTGATCGCGTCGGTCTGCGTGCGCTCCACATACTCGCGGTGCCGTCCGATCACTTCGTGCGTGCGCACGGCGCGCTCGGCGCGCTCCGCGATGCTCGCCATCGTCTCGACCGACTCGAGCGGGTACTTGCCCGCCGCCGTCTCGCCGCTTAGCATGATGGCGTCCGTGCCGTCGAAGATCGCATTGGCCACATCCGTCGACTCTGCCCTCGTCGGACGCGGATTGCGCTGCATCGAATCGAGCATCTGGGTCGCCGTGATGACAAACTTGCCCGCCCGGTTGCACTTCTCGATCATCAGCTTTTGCGCCACGGGAACATCCTCGATCGGAATCTCCACCCCGAGATCGCCGCGCGCGACCATGACGCCGTCGGACACGGCGATGATCTCGTCGAGCATGTCGAGCCCTTCTTGGGATTCAATCTTCGCGATGATGTCGCAGCGCGCCCCCCGCGCCTCGATCAGGCGCCGTATCTCCAGCACGTCCGCGGCCTTGCGCACGAAGGACGCGGCGATAAAGTCGACGTCGTGCTCCACGCCAAACCGGATGTCTTCCTCGTCTTTCTTGGTGACGCCGGGCAGACGCACCTTCACGCCGGGCACATTGATCCCCTTGCGGTTCTTCAGCAGTCCGCCGTTCGTGACCGTGCAGTGAATCTCGTCACCGACGACTTCCCTCACGGTGAGGCCGATCAGGCCGTCGTCGATCAGTATCTGCGAACCCGCCACAACATCCTCGTGCAGTCCGTCGTACGTGATGGTCAGCCGTTCCTTCGTGGCGAGCCCGACCCCGGCGACAAGGACGATCGCCTCGTCCTGGACCAGTTCGACCGCGTCGTTCTCGACCATTCCCGTCCGGATCTCCGGGCCTTTGATGTCCAGCATGATGCCGACAAATTTACCCTCGAGGCGCGCCGCCTCCCGGACGCTCTCAATCATCCTGTGGTGGTCGGCGTACGATCCGTGGGCAAAATTGAGCCGGGCCACATCCATCCCGGCGCGTATCAATTGGCGTAACACAGACAATTCCCCGCTTGCGGGGCCCATGGTGCAGACGATTTTCGTTTTGCGCATGCGTGCACTCTCTCCCGTTTGGCAATATCCCAGCCCGCAATCTCCACACTCTACGCGCCCTGTCCTTCGCCTGCACTACAGCGACAGGATTCCGGCCAACTCGTAAATCGACAGGTCAAGCCGCCGTTCCGTGGCCAATGCCTCGGCAATATCGGTCGCCACCATCTGCGATCCCCTGATCCCGACCATCTTTCCGGTTTCGCCGCCAAGCAGCAGGTCCACCGCGTGCGCCCCCATCCGCGACGCGAGCGAGCGGTCGAACGCCGTCGGCGAGCCGCCGCGTTGCAGGTGCCCGAGCACCGTGACACGCACTTCCCAGCCCGTCGCGTCCGCGATCTGGTCGCCGATGTCCATGCCGCGGCACACGCCCTCCGCAACGAGGATGATGCTGTGCCGCTTGCCGCGTTCCACGCCGTGGCGCAACTTGGAGATGACGTCGTCCAGCACGAACGGCGCCTCCGGAATGACGATGGATTCCGCTCCCCCGGCGAGTCCCGCGATCATCGCGATATCCCCGGCGCCGCGCCCCATCACTTCCACCACGTATGTACGTTCATGGGATGTCGCCGTATCGCGTATCTTGTCGATTGCGCCAATAACCGTATTGACAGCCGTATCGAATCCTATCGTGTAGTCCGTCCCCGGAATGTCGTTGTCAATGGTGCCGGGGATGGCGATCGTGCGTATCCCGCGCCGCGCCAGGGCGAGCGCGCCGCGAAACGACCCGTCGCCGCCGATCACAATGAGGCTGTCGATCCCGTGCCGCGCAAGAATCCGGGCCGCCTGGTCCTGCACGTCAGGCTGCTTGAACTCCTCGCAGCGGGCCGTGTACAGCGTGGTGCCCCCGCGCTGGATGATGTCGGCGACCGAGCCCGGTTCCATGAGCTGAATCTCGTCGGCCAGCAAACCCGCATACCCGCGCTTTATGCCGTACACGTCCAGCCCGTGGTACAGGCCTTTTCGAACGACTGCGCGAACAGCCGCATTCATGCCCGGCGCGTCGCCGCCGCTCGTCAGAAGGGCGATGCGCCGCACATCCCCGTCAGTCTGCGCCTCCGCCTGCGGTTGCACGCGCTGCTGCCCTTGCTGCTCCGTCTGCCGTTCCAACGTCATCGAACCCCCGCCCCCTTGCTGTCTCGAAACTGCGAGTTCCCCGCAAACCCGTCCCGCGCTCCCGCTCACTCCTGAAGCGTCGGCAGCGGGACGTCGACTTCCGGCAGGTCGCCCTCTTCCGGGAGTTCGCCAAACGACCCCATCATGCGGTACCTGTGCTGGCGCAGGGCCAGCAGGTCCGCACGCGGCAGCCGCCGAAGCATGTCCAGCGACTCACGCACGGCCACCTTGAGCGCGGCGATCATCTCCGCAGGCGCGCGCTGCGCCCCGCCAAACGGCTCCGCGACCACCGCGTCGATCACGCCGAACGCCTTGAGATCTGCCGCGGTGATCCGCATCCTTTCCGCCGCCCGCTCGCCTTGCGACGGGTCCTTCCACAGCAGAGTCGCCGCCGCTTCCGGCGCGATGACGCTGTAATAGGCGTGTTCCAGCATCAGAATGCGGTCGCCGATGCCGAGCCCCAGCGCTCCGCCGCTGCCGCCTTCCCCGGTGATCACGGCGACGACGGGGACGCGCAACTGGAACATCTCGATCAGGTTGCGCGCGATCGCTTCGCCCTGGCCGCGTTCCTCGGCGGCAGGCCCGGGATACGCGCCCGCTGTGTCAATGAGGCACAGGATGGGCCTGCCGAACTTGTCCGCCTGCTTCATCAGCCGCAAGGCCTTGCGATAGCCCTCCGGGTGCGCCATGCCAAAGTTGCGGTAGATGCTCTCCTTGGTGTCGCGCCCTTTTTGCGTCCCCACAAACGTGATCGGACACCCCTCAAACCGGGCGATGCCGCCGACCACCGTCGGGTCGTCGCGAAAATTGCGGTCCCCGTGCAGTTCCATGACATCCTCACACATGCCGCGCACGTAGTCCAGCGCGGTCGGACGGTCGGAGTGGCGGGCGATCTGGACCCGCTGCCAGGGCTTGAGGTCGCGGTAGATCGTGTCCGCCAGCGCCCGCGCCTTGGCTTCGAGAACAGCGACTTCATCGCTCACGTCGATGCCCTTGTCCTCCGTAAAGCGCCGCAATTCCTCGATTTTCATGCGCAATTCAACCAGCGGCTTCTCAAACGGCAGATCAGTTGCCAACACACTCACCCTCTCCGGCGTGAAGTGACAACAGTGCCGCGATCGTCTGGCGCATCTCCTTGCGATGGACCACCTTGTCAAGCATGCCGTGTTGCAGCACGAACTCGGCAGTCTGGAACTCGTCCGGCAGCTTTTGCCGGATCATGGCCTCGATGATCCGGCGGCCCGCAAACCCGATGACCGCCCCGGGTTCGCTCAGATTCACGTCTCCCTGCATCGCGAAGCTGGCCGTAACGCCGCCTGTCGTCGGATTGGTCAGGACGGAAATGTACAGAATCCCTTCCTCGGCCAAACGCGCCAGCACGCCCGAGACCTTTGCCATCTGCATGAGCGAGAAGATCCCTTCCTGCATGCGCGCGCCGCCCGAAACCGCGAAGATGACGAGCGGTATGCGTTCACGCAACGAACACTCCCCCGCGCGCGCCAGTCTTTCTCCAACCACGACACCCATGCTTCCCATGACAAAGCGGGGGTCCATGACCCCGATGGCCAGCGGCAGTCCGTCCACTGTCCCGCGCCCTGTCACCACGGCGTCCACCAGCTCTGTCGCGGCCCGGGCCTTGGCCAGTTTTTCCTGGTAGTCGGGAAAGTCCAGAGGATCGGCCGTTGTGAGCCGCGCGTCAAATTCCTCGAACGACCCCGCGTCAAGGATCATCTCAAGCCGCTCGTACGCGGTCAGGCTGAAATGATAGCCGCACCTTGGACACGTCTTCAGGTGCTTCTCCAGTTCCTTGTACAGGAGAATCTCGCCGCAACTCTTGCACTTGTTCATAAGCCCCTCGGGAACTTTGTCGCGTGCGGAAGGATGCGGCGAGATTGTGGCATAGCGCTTCTTTTTCGGAAACAGATCCTTTAACACCGCGTCACCTCGTGCTTCGCATGCAGCGTTCGAACCGTGTACGCCCGCTGCGTCCGCCCTTGCCTGTACGCCGGGAAGCACCCGGTTGTCCGGAGACCGTTCGGGCGCAGGGCGCTGTGATTGACGACTCTGTCGTCAATCACCTTCATGATGAATAGGAGGAGTGCAGGATGTCGTTCAGCAACTCTCTGATGTCGTCCAGTTCCGAGGCAGGGACGAGTATCTCATACTGTTGGCGCGCCGTGCTGGCCTGTCGCTGGCGCACAAGAAAACCTTCCGCCGCCAACCGTTCACAGATCTTCTCGGCCTGTCGCGAAGTGGACGCAATGTAGATGACGGTCCACACGGCCGCCGCCTCCCGATTGACTTTGAGTCGAATAAGTCCATATTACCATGCAAAAAAGTACGCGTGCAAGAAAAGCTCTGCGCCAAAGCTCGACACCGTCTGCGGCGCGCGGCAAAAACCGCCTCCATCCGACGCGCATTCAGGTAACGCGGACCGTCGACCGCCCGGTCAATTGTTCAATCGCGCCCTGCAACGCCGGCGACGGCCGCACCGCGAGGCCATCCAGCCGCCGCGCCTTGCCCGACTCGTAGATGAGCGTCACGCCCGCCGCGCCGTGCGCCGCGTCATCCTCCGACGTCCGCTGTCCATCCGCCCCGATCGCGTGCGCAAGGAGAACCTTGCGCAATTGGCGCAGGGAAGCGGGGTCGCGCTCGACCAGCTCGCTGATCCTGATGTACAGCGTCGGCTGCCATGTCCCGACGGAGATGGCAACCCACTCGCCGCTCTCACCGGCGCGCGCCTTGACCAGGAGGATGTCGCCTTCCGTTGGCAGCGCGGCGACGGAGCGCAGGAGACTGGGGAAGACCAGGACGTCCGCCTGGGCCGACGCGTCTTCCAGTGTGAGAATTGCCATCTGCTCGCCGCGCCTCGTCTGCCTCAGGCGCAGGCGCGCCAGTCGTCCGGCCAGCCGCCCGGTCCACGCGACGCCCCGTTCATGCGCCTGCGCGCTCTGTTCGCGCAGCGCAGCGAGATCCCCGATGCCGCGACCGGACTGGACGCGCTGCAGCTCTGCGTATTCGTCGACCGACACGGAGAAGCCCAGCAGTTCGCGTTCGAACGCCAGCACCTCGCGCGGGTCGTCCGCCAGGCCGCCGCCGGGAGGCGCAGCCGCGGGCGCCTCAGGCGCGAGCAGAGTCAGCTGCCTGCCCGCGCCCGAGCGGGATGCGCGCGTATCGAACTGCTCCAGTTGCGCCAGGTCGCCCCTGCGGGAGCCGCCAAGACCGGAAAACGCCCCCGCCTTGATCATGTGCTCCAGCACGCGTTTGCCGACGGTCCGCGCGTCGACGCGCTGCGCGAAGTCCGCGAGCGACGAGAAGGGCCCCCGCTCGGCGCGCGCGCGCAGGATCGCCTCCACCGCGCCGACCCCGACGTGCTTGATCGCGTAGAAGCCCAGGCGAATGCCGATCTCGCCCTGCTCCAGGCGCTCGGGAACGCAGTCCCCGTCGCTCTTGTTGACGTCCGGCGGCAGGATGGGAACCCCCGCCCGGCGCGCCGCTTCCGCGTACTGCGCCACCTTCTCGGGACGCGAGACGCTGTCCGAGATCAGGGCCGCCATGAACTCGGCGCGGTAGTTCGCCTTGAGGTGCGCCGTGCGCAGCGCGAGCACGGCGTACGCCGCGGCGTGCGACCGATTGAACCCGTAGTCCGCGAAGCGTTCGATGAGGTCGTAGACCCGCTCCGCCATGGCGCGCGACTTGCCGCGCTCCACGCAGCCCGCGACAAACTGTTCACGCGCCGCGTCCAACTCCCCGCGCTTTTTCTTCGCGACGGCGCGCCGCAGCACGTCCGCCTGCCCGAGACTGAATCCGGCCATCGCGGCGGCGATCTGCATGATTTGCTCCTGGTACACGATGATGCCGTACGTCGGCGCGAGAATCGGCTCCAGTTCCGGCGTCTCATAAGCGATGGGCGCAAGCCCGGCGCGGGCGCGCAGAAACGGCCCGATCTGCTCCATGGGGCCGGGCCTGTACAGGGAGATGACGGCGATCAGGTCCTCGAGTTCCAAGGGCCGCATTTCGCGCAGCACCTGCTTGACTCCGGCGGATTCTAGCTGAAAGCAGCCGTCGGTGTCGCCCCTCGCAAGCAGTTCGGTCGTCGCGCCGTCAAACGAGAAGTCGTCGTAGCGCAGCTTCACGCCGCGCACCCGCTCCACAAACCGCACCGTCCGGTCGCACTGCGTGAGAGTGCGCAGGCCGAGGAAGTCCATCTTGAGCAATCCGAGCGCTTCGATGTCTTCCATCGCGTACTGCGTCACATGCAGGCCCTCTGCCCCTTTCATCACCGGAACGAGCGCCGTAAGGGGCTGCGCCGCGATCACCACGCCCGCCGCGTGCGTCGACGCGTGTCGCGGCAGTCCCTCCACGCTCTGCGCGAGTTCCCACACGCGCATCAGCGCCGGGCTGTGCGCGACCAGCCGCTCGATCTCGCCGTCCTGCTCCCACGCGCGGCGCAGCGTCACGCCTGGACCGCCGGGAATCCTCGCGGCCAGTTTGTCCAGTTCCGGCGCCGGAGCCTGCAGAACCCGCCCGATGTCGCGGATCGCGGCGCGCGCGGCCAGCGTGCCGAACGTCCCGATCTGCGCCACGCGCTCCGGCCCGTAGCGGCGTGCGACGTACTCAATGACCTCGTAACGCCGCTCCGTCTCAAAATCGATGTCGATATCCGGCATGCTCACGCGTTCCGGATTGAGAAACCGCTCGAAGAGCAGCCCGCAGGCCAGGGGCTCGACGTCCGTGACGCCAAGGGCGTACGCCACGAGGCTGCCGGCCGCCGAGCCGCGTCCCGGTCCGACGGAGATCCCGTTTTCCCGGGCGTACCGCACGAAGTCCCAGACCGTCAGAAAGTACCCGGCAAACCCCATCTGCACAATCACCGCGAGTTCCCGCCGCAGCCGCTCCGCGTGCGCAACGCTCCCCTCCAGACGGCGTTCGGCCAGTCCCGCGTGCGCCACTTCGTCCAGGTACGCCTCTTCCGTATACCCGTCGGGCGCTGGAAACCGCGGCAGGCGCAAACGGCCGAGCGGTAATTCAAGCGACGTGCGCGAGACGATCTCCATCGTGGCGTCAAGCGCCCCCTCATAGCCGCGAAACAGGTCCGCCATCTGCCGCTGCGTGCGAAAGGCGAAGTTCGCGCCCGGCTCGCGCATCAGGGCAGCGTCGGAAAGCGTGCCGCCGTCCTTGATCGCCTGGAGCGCGTCGACCGTCCGCAGGTCCTGCGGATCCATATGCCTGACCGGAGCCGTCGCCACCGTCGGCAGTCCCGCCTGCCGCGCGACCTGCTGGGCTTGCGCGAGCCAGTCCCTGTCGTGCGGCGCCCCGCTCGCCTGCAGCTCGACGTACACCGATTCCGGCCCGAACACCTCCGCCAGCCTGGCGAGCGTGCGCTGTGCGCCCCGCTCATCCCCGGCGGACAGCGCCGCCCCGAGGACGCCGCCGCGTCCGCCGGTCAGGCAGATCACGCCGCCCTGCGCACGCGCCGCGATTTCTTCGAATGTGTTGCGCGACAGGCCCTCCGGGTCGTTCAACGCGGCGTCCGACGCGATCCCGACGAGCGCCTCGTAGCCTTGCTGCGAGGCTGCGAGCAAGACCAGTTCCGCCGCCTGCGTCCGGCCCTGTGGGGATCGGGCGCGCTGTTTGGCCACCTGCGCCGTCAGGCCGAGCACCGGCTTGAGCCCGGCGGACCGGACCGTCCGGTAGGTGGACAGCGCGCCAAACAGGCCGCCCTGGTCAGTCACTCCGACAGCCGTCATCCCGTCGCGCCGCGCCCGCTCTACAACATCCGCGATGCGCGCCGCGCTGTGGAGCAGGCTGTACTCGCCAAACACCCGCAGATGGGCAAAGTCGGCCACGCTCATTCCTCCCCGGCAAACCGCAGCATGACTTCCACCTCGGCGCCCCCGTCCGGCGAACGGCGCACCGCCAGCCGTCCTTCCGCCGCCTCGACGATCTCCCGGCAGATCGCCAGGCCGAGTCCGGCTCCGCCCTCTTGCCGCGTGCGCGCCTTGTCGGCGCGGTAGAATCGCTCTGTCACATGCGCGATGTCCTCGTCCGCGATCCCCGGTCCCGTGTCGGAGACCGCCAGTCGCACGAACTCCCCGGCGCGCTCCGCGACCACCCGGATGGAGCCGCCCTGCGGCGTGTACTTGCGCGCATTGTCGAGCAGCGCGCGCAGCACCTGCTCCAGGCGCGCCTCGCTGACCGCGGCCACGAGCGACCGATCGCTGGCGACCGCCACCTCCCAGCGATGGCCGGTATACAGCCGCATCCAGCGCTCCGTCACCCGCCGCACCGCGACGCCGGCATCCGCGCACGCGTCCGCCCCATCGTCCGCCTCAAGGCTCGCGAGCGCCAGCAACTGGTTCGTCATCCCGCGCAAATGGCGGACCTCCTCTTCGATCGCACCGACGGCTTCCTTGCGCAGCGCCTCGTCGTCCCAGCCCCAGCGCCGCAACAGGTCGATGTACCCCTCAAGGACCGCGAGCGGCGTGCGCAACTCGTGCGACGCGTCGGCGACAAACCGGCGCTCGCGCAGGAAGGCGTGCGACAGCCGGTCCAGCATGTCGTTGAAGGTGTGCCCGAGTTCCGTGAGTTCATCCTGGCGCTTTGGCACGTCGATGCGCGTGCGCAGGTCGCCCGGCGTGATCGCGCGGGTGGCCGCAATCATCTCGCGGATCGGCAGCAGCGAGTAGCGCGCCAGGAAATAGCTCGCGACAGCCGCCAGGACGAGTCCACCGATCGATCCGGTGAGCAGCAGGTAGAACACGATCGCCGTACTGTGGTCGAGCACCGCCACGTTTTCCAGCCATTGCAGCCTGTACACGCCGTTTTTCAAGTGAATGTCCGTATTGACGACGAGAATCCGTTCGTGCTGCCGCCGGTAGAGCGCCACTCCGCCGCTGATCTCGGTGTGCCGCCAGTTGGATTCGGGAATCCACGACGGCGAAAACTGCACGGCCGACGCGCCGCGGACATGGCCCTGCACGGTCGCGAGGCGGATCATCTCGCGCGGATCGGGCTCGGTCGCCCGCAGCTGGGCCAGCGCCGCGGCGAGCGTGTCGCCCTGCATGCGGCGCGCCATGTCGGCGCTGCGCGCGGACAGGACCTGCTCCTCGCGCTCGATCGTGACGTTCATGAACTCAAAATAGACAAACGCGTTAAACAGCGCGAAGATGATCGCGACCACCAGTGTGGAAAGCGCGACAAAGCGCATGCTGATGGTCAGTTTCATGACGACCGCAGGACATACCCGACGCCGCGCATCGTGTGAATGAGCGGCAATCCGAACGGTTCGTCCACTTTCATGCGCAGGTAGCGGATGTAGACGTCGACGACGTTGGTCTCCCCTTCGTACTGGGAGCCCCACACCTGGCTTAGAATCGCGTCGCGCGTCACGACTTTTTCCGCATTGCGCAGCAAGAAGTTCAGCAGATCAAATTCGCGCGCGGTCAATTCAAGCGCCTGCCCGGCCCGCACGGCCCGCCGTTCCTCGGGGTACAGCTGCAGGTCCGCGACGCGGAACTCCTCGCGCAACTGCCCCCGGCGCGACGCCGCGCGCACCCGCGCCAACAGTTCCTCCGCAGCAAACGGCTTGGTCACATAGTCGTCCGCCCCGGCGTCCAGCCCTTCCACCTTGTCCATCGTACCGTCGCGCGCCGTCAGCACGATGATCGGCGTCCGCTTCTCCCTGCGCACCTGGCGGCACACCTCAAGGCCGCTCATGCCAGGGAGCATCCAGTCCAGCAGGATCACGTCGTAGTCGTTCGCCAGAGCCAGTTTGAGCCCCTGCGGTCCGTCGCCCGCAATGTCGACCGAACACCCGTCGTGGCGCAGTTCCAGTTCGATGATGCGGGCAATCTTTCGGTCGTCCTCCACCACGAGAACGCCCGGCCCGCCATTGCCGCCATTGCCGCCCTCCACCGCCGCACCCCCAGCCGTCAGCGCTCAAGCAACTGGATCGTGACCAACGCCTTCCCCACCAGTTCCGCGCCGCGAAACAGTTCCACGTCCACTTTCCCCACCTTGCGCCCGCACTCGATCACGTGCGCGCGCACCTCGACATACTGCTCGATTTGCACAGGCTTTAGAAAGTAAAGCGTCACATTCTCAAACAGCATGTTCGCGTCCCGCACCTTGCGCACCGCTCGCATCGCCGTTTCGCCAATCATCGTCATGAAGGCGCCTGCCGACAGGCCGCCGTGGTGCGTCGTCATCTGCGGCGTCACGTCGCCCGACAGGCTGACCGCGTCGTCTTCTGACGCAGTGTCCTGAAAGTGCGCCATGACGACGTCCTCCATGGTCTCGGCCAGTTGCGGCTGCTTCTGGTTGTACTGCAGGGCCTTGATGACGTCCTGACGGCTCACCACGCCCACAAGGCGGCGAAAGTCGAGCACGGGCAGCAGCTCGAGGCCTTCCCACACCATCATGTGCGCCGCCGACGCGACCGACGTCTTTGGCGTCACTGAAATGAACTGCTTGGTCATCACCCGTCCAATCGCGACTTCGGCCGCCTGGCCGTACACGTCTTTGGCCGCAATCACGCCCACCAGGCGGCCGTCGCCCTGCAGCACGGGAAAGCGCGAATGGCCGGTCCCTTCGACGAGTTTGCGGTAGTCTCCGACCGTCTGCTCCGCCCGCATCACGGCGGGCGTGTCGCGGCTGAGGATGTCTTCGACCAGCAGTACTTCTTTTTTGATCAGGCGGTCGTAAATGGCCCTATTGATCAGCGATGCCACGGAAAAGGTGTCGTACGCCGAAGATATGATGGGCAACTCCAGGCGGTCGGCCAGTTCGACGACGGCCTCGTTGGTGTCGAAACCGCCCGTGATGAGCACGGCGGCGCCGTTGTGCAGCGAGGCCAGGTGAACCGGCTCGCGGTTGCCCACGATGACGAGTGCGCCCGGATCGATGTACTTCATCATGGCGTCAATCTCCATCGCGCCGATCACGAACTTGTGAAGCGTCTTGTACAGGCCGGAACGCCCTCCGAGGAGCGTTCCGTCCACGATGTTGACGACCTCCGCGAACGTCAGACGGTCAATGTCGCGCCGCGCCTTGCGTTCGATGCGCACCGTGCCGACGCGTTCGATCGTCGTGACCATGCCCTGACCTTCGGCCTCCTTGATCGCGCGGTACGCGGTTCCCTCACTGACCGACAGGTGCTTGGCGATCTGGCGCACCGAAATCCGCCTGCCCACGGGCAGGGTCTCTATGTGTTGCAGAATCTGATCGTGTTTGGTCGACATGGGCCCCGCCCTCTTGTGTCATCAAACTATTATACGACACAAAGACAGTTTGATGGCAGAAAACAGTCACTGTATCATTCTCTTCTGTTGCACGTCCGTCATTCCTGTTGCACGTCCGTCATTCCTGCAGTCCGTCCTTCTGGGCCGGCCTGCCCCCGGTGTCGGAGCCGCGGGCCGGAAAACCGCGCGCGTACTCCGTCAACTCCACGGTCATCTCGTAGCGCATCATCGGCGTGATGAGGTAGATGCCGTTGAAACGCTCCGCCGCGGCGGCGACCAATTCACGCGCGAGCGCCACGCCCTCCTCCCTCGCCCGGGCGCCCTTGAACTGCGCCATGCGCGCCCGCGCCTCGTCCGTCAGCCGGAT
>JAKACX010000093.1 GCA_021821055.1 Bacillota bacterium | reverse complement strand
GGACCTCGCATCGGCGTTCATTCGCTTCGCCGACGGGTCGGTCATCGTCGTCGAGGTGTCGTGGGCGGCCAATACCAAACAGGAGAATATCTTCTCGTTTCTCTACGGCGAAGAGGCGGGCGCGAGACTTACGCCGCTGGAGATCTACGGCGTGAAGCGCGGCGGTCTGGTCGACACGCAGGTCGCGGTCAAGGAGAAGAAGCCGCACGTGGAGTTGATCCGCCACTTCCTGCGCTGTGTCGAAACGGGTGAGCCCCCGATCAATACGGCGCAGCAGGGACTGGAGATCCAGCAGATTATCGACGCTGTGTACGAAAGCGCGCGCACGGGCCGTTCGGTGGATCTGGAACCACTGGCCATCTGAGACCGCCATGTTGTGCGGCACGCAGCGGAGAAGAGAGCGAGACAAGGGGCGATGGGCGTGGAATTGAGGCATGCGGCACAACTGTTCACGGTCCGTGAAGAGACAAAGAAGGACTTTCCGGGCGTATTGCGCGAATTGGCGAAGATGGGTTGGAACGGGGTCCAGGTCTCGGGTCTCCAGGGATACGATCCGGAAGAGATCGCGGCCGTGATGCGTGAGACGGGCTTGGGCGCGGCCGGGCTGCATATTGGCCTCCCGCGGTTAGAGAAGGAGTTCGAGCAGGTGGTGCGCGAGGCGAGGCTCTTTGGCACACAAGACGTGGTGTGTCCCGCCTTGCCGCCGGATCTGCGCAACGAGGCCGGCTTCAGGGAGGTCCGGGAGCGGTTGGGCGCGCTCGCCGGACGATTTGCGGAGCACGGCCTGCGGCTCTCCTATCACAATCACGCGTTTGAGTTCGAAACGGTCGTGGATGGGCAGTCGGCGTTGGAGTTTCTGTTGGATCCGGCCGGCGGGAGCATGATTCTGGCCGAGATCGACGTGTATTGGATCGCCCGCGGCGGACGGAACCCGGTTGAATTCCTGTCCGCCTACGCGAACAGGATGCCGCTGGTTCACCTCAAGGATATGACGGCGGACGAGAGGCAGACGTTCGCGGAAGTGGGTGAAGGACAACTCGATTTTCACGGCATTCTGGCGCAGTGCAGACGCTCCGGCGTGCAGTGGTACGTGGTGGAGCAGGACCAGTGCGACGGCAATCCGATGGACAGCCTCGCGGTGAGCCTGCGCAACCTGACGCGTCTGGCCGCTGAGCAGTAGGAGACGAACAATCTGTGCGACAGGGGAGTTGGATCCAGACCATGAAAGACCGCAGGCCGAATATCCTGTTTATCATGAGCGACGACCACGCGGCGCACGCGATGAGCTGCTACGGCAGCCGGGTCAATCAGACGCCGAACATCGACCGCATCGCGAAGGAAGGCGTGCGCTTCGAAAACTGCTTTTGCACAAACGCGATCTGCGCGCCGAGCCGCGCGGTCATTCTGACCGGCAAGTACAATCACCTGTCCGGTGTGCGCACCCTGACCGAACACTTTGATTCACGCCAGCAGACGTTTCCCAAGCTGCTGCAGCAAAACGGCTACCAGACCGCCATCGTCGGCAAGTGGCACCTGGGACATGGCGGGAACAGCGACCCGAGCGGCTTCGACTACTGGAATGTCCTGGTCGGACAAGGCTTCTACTTCGATCCCAAGATGGTTGAAATGGGGGAAGAGAAGGTCTTCCCCGGTTACGCCTCCGACGTCATCACGGACCTGTCCCTGGACTGGCTGGCCCAGCGGGACAAGGACCGTCCCTTCATGCTGATGTGCCACCACAAGGCGCCGCACCGTCCCTGGCAGCCCGACGAGTTGCACGCGCACATGTACGAGGACGTGGACCTGCCGGAACCCGGGACGCTGTTTGACGACTACGCCACGCGGGCCGAGGCGGCGCGCGAGGCCAAGATGCGCATGGAGCACCTGAACGCGAAAGACCTGAAGGTCGACGTGCCGCAGGGCATGACAAAGGAAGAGGAGACCTCGTGGCGCTACCAGCGCTACATCAAGGACTACCTGCGCTGCGTCGCGTCAGTGGACGACAACGTGGGGCGCCTGCTCGACTACCTCGACGCCGAAGGGCTGACGGAGGACACGATCGTCATCTACACGTCGGACCAGGGCTTCTTCCTCGGCGACCACGGCTGGTTCGACAAGCGCTTCATGTACGAGGAGTCCCTGCGGATGCCGTTTGTCGTGCGCTACCCGCGCGAGATGGAAGCCGGCGGCGTGAACCGCGACATGCTGCTCAACCTCGATTTTGCGCCGACGTTTCTGGACTACGCCGGCGTCGAGGCGCCGTCGGACATGCAGGGCGCGAGCCTGCGTCCGGTGTTCGCCGGCAAGACGCCGGACGACTGGCGCACGTCGATGTACTACCGGTACTGGATGCACTGCGACAACGACCACAACATCTACTCGCACTACGGCATCCGCACGGAGCGGCACAAGCTGATCTACTACTACGGAGAGGCGCTGGGCGCGCCGGGTGCGCGGGACCTGCCGAAGGCGCCGGAGTGGGAACTGTTTGACCTTGAGGCGGACCCGTACGAACTGAACAACGTGTACGCGAGTCCGGACCATCAGGACGAGGTGCGCGCGCTGACGGAGGAACTGGCGCAGCTGCAGGCGCACTTTGGCGACGAGCCCGTGCACAAGTAGGCTGTGACGGGCGCGGTGGCTGTCACGGCGGCGTCGGCGCGTGCAGCCGCCGGGCCCGTAGCGCGAACGAGAGTGCCAGGACCAGGGTCAGCGCTCCGTACACCCAGGCGTCGCGGACCCCGGCCATCGAAAGGGGCGCTCCGTTTGCCGTCGCGAGGCCGAGCAGTCGGGAGCCAACCGCTACGTCGACGGCTGTGTCGAGGTTCAGGCCCATGCGCTGGACGCTGCCAAGCGTGGCCTGCAATTCCTGCCCGCCGACTCCCATCAAGGTGGACAGGTTGCCCGGGAAGAACAGCCCGGCTCCCATACCGTAGGAAAAGAGCAGCGCCGCCATCGTGATTGCGGCGGCGTGCAGGGGGAGCAGCGCGAGACCGACGAACGCGATCGCCATGACAGCGAGTCCGAGCGTTGCGATGCGCAGCGCGCCGTGATGCGCGCCGACGTGTTTCGCCCATGTCGCGGACGGACGCGAGAGCGCAATGAGGCCCAGTGGAGCGGACGCGTTCACGAGACTCGCCTGCCATGGCAGCATGTGCTGCCCCCTCTCGAGCACGAACGGCGGGAGCAGGAAACCGAGTGACGTCGCCCCTCCGACCGCTGCGATGCCGATGATGGAGGCGACAAAGATGCGGTTTTGCCAAAGGGCAGGCGGGATGATCGGGGATCGGTTGCGCCGTTCCCACAGCCACAGCGCGCCGCCGCCCAGGATGGCCGCGAGGATCCCTGCGAGGCGCGCCGCGCCGGTCGCCGTGCCGCCGCCGATGGCGAACAGCGCCGCGACCACCGTGACGGCGAGCAGGGTGTTGCCTGCCGCATTCAGTGACCGCGCGCGGGCCGTCCGTGGAACGACGCGACGCAGCCGGAACGCGGCTATCCATGCGGCCGCGACTACAGGAATATTGACCCAAAATAGCCACCGCCACCCCAGCGCCGCGATAATGAACCCGCCAACGCTCGGGCCTGCAATGGGTCCCAGGCCTTGAAACACTGCGAGACTGCCGAGAGCGGCGCTGCGCCGCGGCAGGGCAACGACCGTGGTTACCAATGCTGCCGCGGTGGCCTGGACCATGGCCGCACCAATGCCCTGCACGGCTCGCGCCGCAATCAGCAGCGCGAGCGACGGCGCCGCTCCGCACAACGCGGACGAAATCCCAAAGAGCAGCAATCCCCACATGAAA
>JAKACX010000041.1 GCA_021821055.1 Bacillota bacterium | reverse complement strand
CACATTTCGGCTTCTTGATTGGCAATGGCGAGATCACGGTTTTGACTTCGCCCATAAAAAATCGAACTCAGTCCACTCAGAATGGCATCAGGACCAGGTGATCTATACTCATCCCGAAGCTTCAAGATGTCTCGGATAACTTCCCAGGCTCCTCTGCTGGAATAGATTCTCATCGCCTCAAGGAGGGAGGTCTTTCCGACATTGTTTTTCCCAACAATTAAATTCACATTCCCCAAGCTCTCGATTTCCAGGTGACGAAATGCTCTGAAGTTCTTAATCTCAAATGACGGTAGGATCAACGACTTCTCCTCCGATCGCGTTATCCTTCTCACCGCTCACGGTTCCTCTTCGAACCACAGTGTACCGCGCAGATCCGTGACTGCCAATCGGCGGGGGTGTCGGCAGGGCGGGTGGGGCAGGCGGAGGCCTTGGCGCCTGGTTCGCAGCAACTGAGGCCCACGCAATACGTGAATCGGAAATCACCGTAATGAGCGGATCTGGGGGAGGGGATCGCTAGTATAGGGACTCCTAGGTAGAGACCGCCATGTGCGGCGCATCCGCACGAGAGCGGAGGATGAAAATTCTCCGCGTCACGGTCGCACGCCAAGCCAGCGGTGGGCCAGCGGCAGGACGAAGGCTCGCTGGATCGCCCGCGTCCCCCTTTGCTCGGCGCGAGTTTCGCGGCGCAGCCGCGCTGTCTGAGCAGGAGCAAAGGGATACGGGCGGCTGGCACAGACCCGGCGTTAGCGGCTGGCACATTCCACTACACAATCCAACGAATATCGCTACGATCAACAGGTACGGTCGAGCATGTGATTCACCCCTGCACGACCTGCTGGCGGCACGAACGGTGGGTCAGGTAGCATAAGCACAAGAACTGCGCTTAATCCACCTAATGATTCCCATTTTAGAACTACTTTTTGGGCTTATTCCGCGCACAGCACCAAAAACCAGTGCTAAAACTCGACTTATTGGAAGGGGATGGGAGGAATTGCACCACATTCAGTGCCTATTGTGCGCCAAGGTGACCTGCGCGACCCTCGCGCGCGACATCCTGGGCTTGCGGTACTCTCCTCAGCATAACATGGTCACCTGAGTAGCCATCCATGATGTTACACCCTCCGACAACGATTGGTATTTTCTATATGATGTAAGGACTGCTAGATAAGAAGGTAGTGTAAGGATGGTACTGTGGGCAATGGGCAGACCCCCGCCATGTGCATTTTCCTGGCAGTACCGTGGATATTTCGTCGGCGCGAGGTGCCGATGACTTGAGCGAGAGATTATCCCGCAGCTTCTGCAGCCCGTGCCAATGAAACAGCCTGTCCGGTGTAGAGACCGATCGCAATCGAAATAATGGCTGGCTCATCCGCCGGCATAGAGAGTCCGTGCCGAAAGCGTGCTTGACAACGTCGGCGCGGCATTGTAATATTTGTCCAAGCTATCGTGTTTATACTAGAGGTGCTGTGAAGAAGTAGGGACATTGTGAAGAAAATTGAATAGGGCCGTGGATTCAGGGCAAACTCGCCGAAAGGCGAAGACGCAAAACTAGAGGGGCTTCCGCGCGCACGCGCGATGCCAGCCAGTTGCCGAAGCGGAGGGACGGTTGAGGGGCGTCCCCCACTCGGGGGGCGCCTTTTCTATTTCTTCGCACAGACTGTACAGGTGCGGGGGGAGCACGATGGGGTGGTTGGCGAGGTTTGGCCTGGGGAGCGCGGCGGTGGCTCTCGGGCTGTCGGTCAGCTTTGGCGCGGGGGTGGACGCGGCGGGACAAGCCCCTGGCGCGGGTAAATCGGCCGGGACATCGACCGGGGCGTCGGCAGGGATATCCGCCAGGCTATCGCCGGGGGCGTCGGCCGGGCTGCCGGCGCAGGTGGCGGCCTTGGCGGCAGGTTCGCAGCAACTGAATCTCACGCAATACGTGAATCCGTTTATAGGTACACAGTACGGCGGAAATACATTTCCCGGGGCGACATACCCGTTTGGCATGGTGCAGTGGAGCCCGGACAACTCGGGTTCGCCAGGCGGCTACGACTACGGCAGTTCGACCATCACGGGCTTCAGCCTCACGCACATCAGCGGCGCAGGTTGCTCCATATTCGGCGATCTGCCTTTCATACCTTTCGCAGGAGCGGTCACGCAGTCTCCCGTCGCGTCTCCGGGTGCGTACGCCATGAGTTACTCGCACACTAACGAAACGGCGTCGCCCGGCTACTACGCGGTGAAGCTGAACTCAGGCGTGCAGGTGCAACTGAGCGCGACGGCGCGCACGGGGTACGGCCGTTTCTCCTTTCCGGCCAACCAGCCAGCGTCCATCCTCATCAACGCCGGAGGCAGCGCAAACGGCGACAGCGGGTCTGGCGTCGCCGTCGAAGGCAGGCACCTCGTGCTGGGGTCGGCGACAAGCGGGCATTTCTGCGGCGCGGGGAACACCTACACCGTGTACTTTGCAGCGCAGTTTGCGCAGCCCTTTGTCAGTTCCGGGACGTGGAACGGTTCGAGGCTGTCCGCCGGGAGTCCGTCGGCGTCCGGGACGCAGACCGGTGCGTACCTGAGCTTCGCTCCGGGGTCCACGGTCGACGTGAAGGTCGGCGTGTCGTACGTCAGCGAGCAGGGCGCGTTGGCGAACCTCAAGGCGGAGGACCCAGGCTGGGGCCTGGCGCAGGTGAGGAGCCGGGCGCAGGCGGCGTGGAACAAGGACCTGAACCTGGTTCAGGTGACGGGCGGCGCGGCGGCGCAGTTGCAGACGTTCTACACCGCGCTGTACCACGCGTTTCTTTCGCCGACGATCTTCAGCGATGCGAACGGTCAGTACATCGGCTTTGACGGCAAGGTGCACAACGCCGGAAGCGCGACGCAGTACGCCAACTTCTCCGGCTGGGACATCTACCGTTCGGAGATGCCCTTGCTGGCCTTTCTCATGCCGACGCGCGCCAGCCACATGATCCAGTCGCTCGTGCGCGACGGACAGCAGGGCGGGCAGTTGCCGAAGTGGCCCGTCGCCAACGGCTATACGGGCGTCATGGTGGGCGACTCGGCGGACCCGATCATTTCGACTGCCTACGCGCTGGGCGCCAGGCAGTTCAATACGGCCGCAGCGCTCAGACTCATGGTGGCTGGCGCGACGGAGCCCGGTTCACTCCCGAACGGCTACCAGGAGCGGCCCGGTCTGCGGTCCTACCTGAAGCTCGGGTACGTGCCGAGTTCACGCGGGACGTGGGCGACGTCGGCGACGGAGGAATACGCGATCGACGACTTCTCGATCGGCCAGTTCGCGAAGGCATTGGGGCAGCCCGCAGGCGTGTACGATCCCTTCCTGCGGCGCGGACAGAACTGGCAGGACCTCTTCAATCCGCGGACGGGGTTCATCCAGCCGCGCACAGACGGGGGCGCGTTTGTCAGCAGTTTTGCGCCGACGACTTCCCAGAATTATGTGGAGGGCAGCGCCTACCAGTACCGCTGGCTTGTGCCCCAGGACTTCGGCGGGCTGTCCGCGGCGCTCGGCGGGCCAAGGGCGGCAGTGACTCACCTGAACCACTTCTTCACGCAACTGAACGCCGGTCCGCAGTCGTCGAACGCGTGGATGGGGAATGAACCCTGCATCACCGCGCCATGGGCGTACGACTTCGCCGGCAATCCGGCGGGGACGCAGCAGGTGGTGCGAAATGTCGTGAATCAGTTGTACCAGCCGACGCCCGGGGGTCTTCCGGGCAATGACGACCTCGGCACGATGTCCGCCTGGTACGTGTGGGCGGCGCTCGGAATGTACCCCGAGGTCCCCGGGACGCCGGGATTTGCCTTGGCCAGTCCCCTGTTTGCGCACGCGGTGGTCCACTGGAGCGGCGGACAGAGGGTGCTTGTGATCTCCGGAAACGGCGCGAATGCCGGCAGCCCGTACGTGCAGTCCATGACCCTGGACGGCCGTCCCTACGCGGGTTCCTGGCTGACGCTGGCAAGCATTGCCGCGGGTCCGCGGGCCGTTCTGGGCTATGATCTCTCGTCCGCGCCACAAGGCCCGCTCCTCGCGGCGCTCGCCCTGCCGCGGCGGTCTGCTGCGGCGCCGGGCGCCGCGCCGAAGTACGTGAGCCCGCCGTCCTTCACCTATGGTCTGGCGCCCGCGCTCGGGTTCGCGACGCACTCGACCGTCAAGGCTGCACCGGGGACGTCGGTGACGTTCTCGGTGGGCCTGCAGGCGGTCGGGGCGACCGCACAGCCCTACCACCTCGCCCTGACGATCCCGCAGCCGCTGGGCCTGTCCCAGGTGGCCCTGGAGGCGTCCAGTGGGACAGGCGCGCTCGTGCCGCTGACCGTGGCCGTGCCGCGGAGCGCGGCGCCCGGCATCTATCCCTTGCAGGTGAGTTTCACGCGCTCGGCCACAAGCGCGGTCCCTGCCGTGCCACCCGTGACGGTGGACATCGTCGTGTCCGGGGGCGGCTCCAGCCTGTTTGACGCTTACAACAATGTCGGCGTCTCGAACAACAGCGCCGTATCCGCCGGCAACTTTGACGGCGGCCAGCGCAGCTACTCCGCGTCCGCACTGCGGCAGGTGGGCATCGCGACGGGCGCAACATTCACCGCCGACGGCGCCGCTTTCCGCTGGCCGATGTTCGCGCAGGGCACGCCCGACAACATTGAGGCGAACGGACAGACCGTGCCGCTGTCCGGCTCCGGAAGCCGTCTCGTTTTTGTCGGAGCGGCGTCAAACGGCCCGACGCAAGGGACGGGGACGATCACCTACACCGACGGCAGCACCCAGTCCTTCGAGCTCGGCTTCAGCGACTGGACGCTGGGCGGCGGAGGAGGAAGCGTCTCCTTTGGCAATACGGTCGTCGCCAAATCCAGCTATCGCAACACGGTCGACTCGCCGACAGGGAAGGAGAACGTCACAACCTACCTGTTTGCGGCCTCGACGCCGCTTCTGCCTGGCAAGACGGTGGCCAGCGTGACGCTGCCGCAACCCGCCAACCAGGGTCAGATTCACGTGTTCCTGATGGGATTCGCCAAGTAGCTTCGCCGTTCCCGGCCGTGTTCGTTCCCGGCGTCGTCTCACCGGGGGCCCTTCCTTGGGCCCCCTTTTTGTCGCCCTCTTGGGTTTGCCTTTTCGAACCTATCTTCCCGGCCGTGGTCTGTCTTGTGCGCCCGGCGCCTCTCGTTCGACCCTCCAGCACTCGTTTTCCCCGGACATTCTGATAAAAAAACCTTTAACATTCAAAACTTCATACCTCCGCGGCGTCCTGTCGCGCCTGATGGCACGCCACTTAAGGCCGGATAAAGGTCTTTAATTACGCTTTTTCCGCTCGTTGACAGGACTTTTCGCGGGATATAGCGTAGGCGATAGGTTCCGGAGTCATGGTGAACCACTCTGACGGATGGCGCGGGCAAGGGGGATTGTTGATGAAGGTCAGCGTGATTGTTCCGACGTTCAACGAGGGGAGAAACCCGCTCCTTGTGGCTGACACGCTGCTGCGGGTGCTGGACCCGATGGAGTTCGAGGTCGTCTTCGTGGATGACAGCAATGACCCCTCATCGATCAATGAATTGGAGAAATTGAGTGAGACACGCCCGTGGGTGCGGTTTGAACACCGGGTGGGAGAGCGCGGCCTCGGCACCGCCGTCGTGCGCGGATTCGAACTGGCGCAGGGCGATCTGATCGCCGTGATGGACGCGGACATGCAGCATCCGCCCGAAGTGCTGCGGGCGATGGTCCGAGAAGGCATCGCCGGGGCGGACATCGTGATCCCCAGCCGCTTCGTTCCCGGCGGCGGGGATGGCGGCCTGTCGCCGTTTCGCAAGCTTGTTTCCTGGGTGGCGCGGATGATCGGGCGCGCAGCCCTGCAACGGGTGCGTACGGTCAGCGACCCGACAAGCGGGTTTTTCCTGGTCCGTCGCACGGTTGTTGAAGGTGCGCCGCTGCGGCCGATCGGCTGGAAGATCCTGATGGAGGTACTCGTGCGCGGGCGCTATGAGAGCATCCGAGAGATTCCCTACCAGTTCCAGCCGCGCATCGCCGGTTCTTCGAACATGTCCATCAAGGAGCAGTGGAACTACCTGAGGCACATCGCGCGACTTGTCGCCACGAGTCCGCAGGATCGGCGCAAATACGTCTTCGCGGCGGTCGGAGTCTCGGGTGTGTTTGTCAATATGCTCGTCTACTACACGCTTGTGAGACTCGGCCTGGACCTGTGGGCGGCGGCGATGTTGTCCGGGGCAGTCGCCATGTTCACCAACTTCCTGCTCAATGACAATATCACCTGGAGCGACGCGAGACACGCGCCTGCCTTCAGCCGTCTGCTGCGGTACGTGGCGACGGCGATGGCCGGCATCGGGATCAACATCGCGGTGCTGTCGCTCATCGCGCACAGACTGGGTGTGCACTATCTGATCGCCAATCTGGCGGGCATTGCCGCGGCGATGGTCTGGAATTTCTATATGAACAACCTGTGGACGTGGC
This sequence comes from Bacillota bacterium, assembly GCA_021821055.1. GTDB lineage: Bacteria > Bacillota > Bacilli > Alicyclobacillales > SLC66 > JAKACX01. Next base: position 12,117 of record JAKACX010000041.1, on the reverse strand, counting down.
GCAGCCGGCGCAAGGCAATGGTCATCCCGGCGGTCTCTCCCTCCGCGGAGTCCATCGAATCGTAGCGGAGCAGCTGGAGTATACGGGAGGAAGATACGATGAAACTCGTACTGTTGTCCGGTGGGTCAGGGAAGCGGCTTTGGCCGATGTCGAACGATGTGAGGTCCAAGCAGTTTCTGCGCGTGCTGGACGGCGACGGCGGGCAGCGCATCTCGATGTTGCAGCGGGTGTGGGGACAATTGACCAGAGCCGGCCTGGCGGACCACACGTTCGTGTGCGCGTCGGAGGCGCAGTGCGAGACGATTCACGCCCAACTCGGCGCGGGAGTCAGCGTCATCGTGGAACCGGCCCGCAGGGACACATTTCCCGCGATCGCGCTGGCCGGGACGTATCTGATGCAGGATGCGCCGTCCGACGAGATCGTCGTCGTGGCGCCGGTCGACCAGTATGTCGAGGACGGCTATTTTGTGGCGCTGCAGGGCTTGCCGGGCGCGTTGGAGGCGTCCGGAGCGGACATCGCGCTGCTCGGCGTGCGCCCGTCCCATCCGTCGAACCAGTTTGGCTACATCCGGGTGCGGCAGGATGATCCGGGTCTTGAATCGCACTGGCACACGGTTCGCGCCTTCAAGGAGAAGCCTGACGCGGCGACGGCCAAGACGTTGATTCACGAGGGCGCGCTGTGGAATTGCGGGGTGTTCTGTTTCCGTCTGTCCTACCTGCGCGAGGTGCTCGTCGCCGGGGATTATCCAGACCGCTACCAGGCGCTTGTCGACGGGTTCTCCGGAATGCCCAAGCGGAGTTTCGACTATGAAGTTGTGGAACGGGCCACCCGGATCGTGGTCTCGCCCTACGCGGGCATGTGGAAGGACCTCGGAACGTGGTCCGCGCTGACCGCGGAGTTGGACGAGACGTTTGTCGGCCCCGGAGTCGCGGCGCACTGCGAGGGGACGCACGTCATCAATGAGCTCAATATCCCAGTCGTCGCCAAGGGGCTGCGCGACCTCGTGATCGTCGCGAGCCCGGATGGCATCCTGGTGTCGGACAAGGCGCATTCTGCGGACATCAAGGATGCGGTGAGCGCGGTGTCGGGGCGCCCGATGTTCGAAGAGAGCCGCTGGGGCAGCTATCGGGTGCTGGATTACATCAAACTCGACGAGGGTATGGAAGTGCTGACCAAGTACGTGGTATTGCGCCCCCACGCGAATATCAGCTATCAAAAACACGCCTTGCGCGAAGAGGTGTGGACCATCGTCAGCGGCTCCGGGCTCGTGGCGGTCGACGGGCGCGTCATGCAGGTCATTGCAGGCCAGGTGGTGCGCATCTGCCCGGGGCAGTGGCACGCCATCCGCGCCGAGGGCGGACTCAGCCTGATTGAAGTGCAGCGGGGCGTTCAACTGATCGAAGAGGACATCACGCGACTTTGTGTTGAATGGGACGAGATCATGGAACATGTGGCCGTCGCGGGGCCGTGATGGCTGGGTCAGGATGATTCGGAGGAGATGCCAGTGCCGAGGGTCGCACCGTGGAGCTACTTTACCAGATCCCTGCGGGATTGTCTGGGCGGTCTCAGCCAGGTGATCGGGACTTCCACTTTTTTCATGGTCACGATGCAGGATGGATTTTTGACCCTCGCCCGCTTGTACAGCCGGGCAGACGCGGCGGATCAGAAGCTGTCGAGTCTTCGCCTGTCGGACTTGGCTGGTCTGGACGTCCTTCTTTCCCTGCAGCCCGTCGCAATTTCGGATACGAGCGTCGATCCACGCGGAGCGGGGCTGGCGGCGACGCGGATCGGCGCATACATGGGCGCGCCGATCGTCCTGAAAGACGGGACACTCTACGGAACCCTGTGCACGACGGACGATCGCGTCTACGATTTCTCGAAGAGTGAGTTGCAAGCGCTTAAGCTGACGGCCAACATGGTTGCGTACATCATCGACCTGGAGCGCACGGCGGTGCACGACCCCTTGACGGGAGCGCTCAACCGGCTGTTCCTCGAACGTCACGATCAGGCCCTGCAGGCGGAGTTCGGGGACGCGTTCGCGCTGGTCTACATCGACCTGGACGACTTCAAGGGGATCAATGACGAATATGGGCACGAATACGGCGACGCGGTATTGCGCGTCATCGTACAGCGGCTCAAACGCCGGATCCGCATGGAAGACGTGGTTGTCCGCGTGGGAGGCGACGAGTTTATCGTCATTCTGACCGGCATCACGACCGATGAGATGGCGCTCAACAGGGCTGTCAGTCGCTTGCACAAGTCGATTGACGTCGAATACTCGATTCACTCGAAGACGTTTCACGTGTCCGCCAGCGTGGGCGTGAGCCTGTACCCGCACAATGGGAACAATTTCGACACGCTCGTCCAGGCGGCGGACCAGGCGATGTACCAGGTGAAGCATGCCGGGGGAAAGGGGTTCGCTTTTCACGACGGTGCGCGTTTGGGGGGGAAGACGCGTCTGTGGCCGGTGCGGTTGGAGGGGGAGACGCTGGAGCCTGGTCCCGGGTTGCTCGCGCCGATGCCGACGGACCGCGCGGTGGAAGGCGGGAAACCGTGAGCGGTCGCTTGCGCGCCGTCCGCGGCCGCGGAGCGACGGATCAAGACGAAGCAAGACGAAGCATGACGTATTAAAGCGGTGTGGTGACGGTGTGACGGTGTGACGCCAGAAGTAACGGGGTAACGGGCGGGGACCGATCGCTGAGCGGATTATGAAAGTTTCCGGAGGGTATTGACATACTGACCTTGACATTCGACAATTGATAGAAGAGATAGTATCGCTCCAGTCCGAGGCTGGAGCGGTTGCGGTGTTTTCCGTCGCGGATGGATCGAGCACCTTGGGGGGCGACGTATGCAGGAGAGAGTGTTGATTGTCGAGGACGATCAGGAAATTTCGCACATTGTGTCGATGTATCTGACAAGGCACGGCTTTGACGTGGTGGCGACGGAAGGCTGGGAAGCGCTCGACATCATCCAGGAGCAAGACGTTCATTTGATCCTCCTTGACATCATGCTGCCCGGTCCTGACGGCTTTGAGCTCTGCCAGGAACTGAGGAAACACACGGATGTCCCGATCGTGTTCATGAGTGCGAAGTCGGAGGATTCCGACAAGATTCTCGGTCTGGGCCTGGGAGCGGACGACTACGTGGCGAAACCGTTTAGCCCGAGCGAACTCGTGGCGCGCGTCAAGGCGCAACTCCGACGCTACCGGGGCGCAAACAGGTCCCTGGCCAATCGGCGGGCGCCGCTGCGGCTCGCTGGCATGGAGATTGACGAGGAGCATTTTACCGTCAAGTTTCCGCACGCCACGATTGAATTGTCGGTGAAGGAGTTTCAGATCCTGAGCCTGATGGCGCAGAATCCGGACCGCATCTACCGGCCGGAAGAGTTGTTCCAGTGCATCTGGAACACACCGTGCCTCGGCGATGCGCGCACGGTCATGGTGCATATCAGCAACCTGCGAAAAAAAATTGAGCCTGATCCTGCCAAACCGAAGTACATTGTGACGATTCGCGGCGTCGGCTATAAGTTCATGACCGAAAGCGCGGTGTAGCAAGTGATAACTGACATGGAGACGGACTCGAGAGACGATGGTACCGTTCTTTCCGAATGGCAGACACTGCGAAGTCTCATGCCTGCGAGTGGGATGGAAGTCCAGCGCTTTTTGAGTTTTGCCCTGTCGGTTGTCCGCGCTTTGGCGAGGGTGCACGACCAGTCGCAGTTGCACACCGACCTGCGGCCGGAGGAGATCCTGATCCACTCGCGCACGCTGGAAGCCATATGCGTGCGGCAGTACGGGCGCGACGACCTCGTGTCGGTGGACACGGATGCGCTGGCCTACATATCTCCGGAACAGACGGGCCGCCTGAAACGGCGCGTGGATCATCGCTCCGACCTCTACTCGCTGGGCGTCATATTCTATGAGATGCTGACGGGGAGACTGCCGTTTCGGGCCGCGGAACCGATCGAGTGGGTGCACGCGCACATCGCGAACGCGCCGGACCCGCTCGGGGACCAGATCCCCCGGATTGTGAGCATGGTGATCGGCAAGTGCCTCGCCAAGCTGCCGGAAGACCGCTATCAGAGCGCGTACGGCCTGATCCAAGACCTGCTCGCGATCCGCGAAATGGACGAGGCGGGCGTGCTTCAGGCCGACTTTGCGCTGGGCGCGCACGATGTGCCGCACGCCTTGCGCATTTCACGCAACCTGTACGGGCGGTCGGCTGCGCTTGAGGAACTGGACCGCGTCTTTCGGATGGCGAGTGCGGGGCGGTCATCCTGTGTCTGTGTGGTTGGAGAGCCTGGCATGGGTAAAACGGCCTTGGTCGAACAGTTCCTGCACGGGAACCTGGGCGCAGACGCGTTTATCGCCGTCGGCAGGGGAACGCAGGAGACGGCTCTCACGCCCTACGGCATACTTGCAGGCGCATGGGCAGGACTCGCGCGCCGGCTCTTGGTGCTGGACGACGCCGCCTTGCGCACCTGGCGGGCGCAACTGGCGACCTTGTCGGACGGTTCGGGTCTGCTGCACGACGTGATGCCGGAACTGAATGTCATCATCGAACGTCCCGGACAGAGACTCTCGGACACGACGGCCGATCTCTCGCAGATCCTGTGTTCGGAGATGCTTGACTTTTTGCGTCCCTTCGCGACGGCAGAGCATCCGCTGATCGTCTTTCTGGACGATGTCCAATGGATCGACGACAGTTCACGCGCGTTGCTGCCCCTGTTCCTGCGCGACGCCCGGCTGCGCAATGTCATGTGGATTTTTGCGATGCGGTCCGACGAATCGCGCAGGGCGCCGGAGATCCTCAGGACGTTTCGCGGCGACGACAGCGACGAGTCCAAGGGAAGCGTCGTGGAGCTCGACCGCCTGACGCAGGCTGATGTGACGCAAATGCTGGTGGACACGCTGCAACTCGCGGACGCCGACGTCGCGCGATTGGCCAGGATGGTGCACCATCGCACGCTGGGAAATCCGTATTATGTGCGCCACTTTCTGCTTGCGCTCGTGCAGCGGGGGTGCCTGCGCTTTGACCTGCAAACGGCGCAGTGGCGGATGGACTACGACGAGATTGCCGCGTTGCCCGCCGCCGGCAATGTGCTCGAGTTTCTGTCGAGCCAGACGGGTGAACTTCCGGCGCCGTTGCTTGACGTTCTCGCGTGGGCGTCCTGCTTTGGCAGGATCGTGCCCCTCAAGGCCCTCGGACAATGCTGCGCGGTGGATGAGGCGGAACTGATACTGCTCCTGCTGTCGGCCGCCGACCAAGGGTTCATCGTCCTGGGCGATGCGAAGCCCACGCAGTTTTTCCGGTTTGCCCACGACGAGGCGCAGCAGGCGCTGTACTCACTGGTCGATCCGGACGTAAAGATGGTGTATCACGAGCGCATTGCGGACGTGCTGGCGCGGACGGATGACGGCCAGACGGACGTGTACGTGCTGGCCGGCCACCTGAACCGGGGCCTGCGGACGCGCACCGGACGCGAACAGCGGGCAGCGGCGAATCTCGCGGCGGGCAGGGCCGCACGTGAATCGGGCTCGTTCTCGACCGCGCTGGTTTATCTGCACGCGGGTTGCGACGCGTTGCCTGAGACGGACTGGTCGGTCCTGAGGACACTCAAGTGGGAATTGCTGGCCGAACGTTTCCATTGTGAGTTTGCCTCCGGCCAATACGCGGCTGCAGAGGAGTCCCTGGAGGTCTTGAGGGGACACGCGGCCGGTCTGCGGGAAGAGACCGGCGTCCGCATCATGGAGATCAAGTGGCATACGCACTTCGAGCGCCTGGACACCGTCTTGCAGGTGGGACTCGATGCGCTGCGCGGACTTGGATTTCGCACGCCGCCGCGCGTGACGACCGCCGTGTTGCTGCGGAGTCTGGCGTCGGCGTTCGTCCAGTGGCGCTTTCGGCGGCCGGAAGCGCTGGCGGATCTGCCGGAGATGACGGACGACAGGATAAAGGCCCAGTTGGCGATCCTGCATGTACTCGGACCCGCTGCTTTCCGCAAGGAGCCGCGGCTGCAGATGATGCTGAGTCTGCAGTCATTCACATTGACCATGAAGCACGGCTATTGTCCCGACTCATCGACCAGCCTGTCCACGTTTGCCATGGTGCTCGGGAACGTCTTCGGCTGGCGGGGCATGGCGCGCCGCATGGGTCTGGCGTCGCTCGCCGCGGCGAAACGATCCGGCCTGCTGTCGCAGCAACTCAGCGCGCAGTTCACCTTCGGGCTGTTTACCAATATCCTGACCGAGTCGCTGGTCGACAGCCTCACGTACCTGCAGCGGGCGTCGACGCTCGCGGACCAGGCCGGGGATCCGCTGATCCGGAGTTCGGCGCGGGTGTTTTCGCTCATCTTCGAGTGGTTCGCGGGCGTGCCGCTCGACCGGGTGGAGGAATTCGCGCGCACGTGCCAGGCGGAGGAGGAGAGCGCGGGAGACTCGCTGTACAGAGACTTCCATGAGCTCGTGTTGCCGGTCGTGCGATGGCTGCGCGACGAGCGGCGCGAGGGTGTTCTCCCGCCGGCGACGTTTCCGCAGCAGTGGGAACGGACGCAGCGCAAGATTACGGCGGCCGTCCTGTTGCAGGGATACTACATCGCGGGCGATCTGCAAACGGCCAGCGGCCTGGTCGCGGCGGTGCAGGAAATTGTGAGTGCGGGGTTCTCCGACGCGATGGACCCGGAGTGGTTCACGTTGGCCGCCCTGGTTGCGGCGGCGCAGGCGGACGACGGGTCGTTTCAGATGAGGATCGGGGCGATCGGACGCGTCCGGGGGTACATGCGCCGCCTGCGTCCGTGGGCGAAGTCCTCGCCCGCGTCCTACAGGCACAAGAAGTGGTTGCTCGACGCGGAGGAGTGCATTTTGCGCGGGCGCGGCAACGACGCGCTGCGCTTTTACGACCGGGCGGCAGAGCAGGCGACCAGGAACGGCTACCACCAGTACGCCGGGATCGCGATGGAGCGGGCCGCCGTGGCTTGCCGCCGCATGGACCGGCTCGCGCTCGCGCGCTTTTACATGCGCCAGGCGATCGAGTCGTACAGGTCCTGGAGCGCGTTGGGCAAGGTCCGCCAACTGCATGTGGACCACCCTGACCTGCTGTACGAAGAGGCAGGAGAGCGGGTCGGTCCGACGTTTAGCAGTCTCGATGAGTTCGCCCGCAATCTCGACATGAGTCTCATCATCGATGTGACGAGGTCGATTTCGGAGGAAGTGATCGTGGAGCGGCTGCTGCGCAAGCTGTTGCGCAGCATGGTGCTGCACACGGGCGCACAGCGCGGCGTCATCCTGCTGGAACGTGAGGGCGGCCTGTACGTGGAGGTTGAAGGCGGCGCCGAGGACGACAGCATGATCGTGCAGCGCGACGTCCCCCTCCCCGAGTATCCGTCCATAGCGGAATCGGTCGTGCAGTACGTATGGCATACGCTCGAAACGCTCGTGCTCCCCGATGCGCGGCGCGATTCGCGCTTCGCGTCGGACCCGCACATTCTGGCGGGCAACGCGGTGTCTGTGATCTGTGAGCCGATCGTTCGGGTCGGAAAGGTGATCGGCGTGGTCTACCTTGAACACGCCAGCGTGCCCCAGTTGTTCACGGAAGGGCAGATCCGCTTTGTCTCCATCATTGGAGCGCAGGCCGCCATCTCGATCGAGAACGCGTACCTGTACAGGACGCTCGAGGAACGCGTGGTCGAACGCACGGACGAACTGCGCGAAACCAACGAGTCGCTGCAAGAGATCAACACGAAGCTGTCGCATTCCGAGACGTTGCGCCAGCAGATGATCAGCGACATTTCACACGATCTGCGCACGCCGCTCACATCGATCCAGGGATACATAGAGGCGATCCTCGAAGGCGTCGTTGTGGGTCCGGAGGCGTCCAAGTACCTGTCTGTCGCGCTGGAGCGGGTGGTGCAGATCAATCGCCTGATCCAGGACCTGCTCGATCTTTCGAAAATGGATGAGCGGCAGCGCACGCTGCATACGGACATGATCTCGCTGCTCGATCTCGTGCACTCGCTTTCGCGCAAGTATGAGTTCGACGTCAGGCGCGCCGGCCTGCGCTTCGCCTTGTCGCTTGACGCCCCGCTGCGGCGGCTTGACCAGATGGGGTGGGACGAGTTTTCGCTCGACGAGGAGATCTTTATCTCGGTGGATTCGCGCAGGATCGACCAGGTCTTCGGGAACCTCGTGGGCAATGCAATTCGCCACACGGCGTCGGGCGGCCTGATCGAGATGGCCGTCTCTCTTGGCGCGGATGCGCAAGGCGAGTCGGCCGAACCGGGCGAGAACAGCGGATATGTGCATTTTGCGGTGAAGGACACAGGCAGCGGCATTCCGCCGCGGGACCTGCCTTATGTGTTTGAGCGGTTCTACAAGGGGGATCGGTCGCGCACGAAGGATTCGGGGAGCAGCGGTCTGGGGCTGGCGATCTCCAAGGCGATCGTCGAGAGCCACGACGGGAAAATATGGGTGACGAGCGAACTGGGTGTCGGCACGCAATTCCACGTTCTGCTGCCCATCGCGATATCGGTCGCGGACGGCGCCGAGGGGTTCAGTTACGGGGAGCCTCTGGTGGGTGCGGCGCTCCCCGCCCATCCGACGGCGGCGGACGGGACGGGGTAGACGAGACGGGGTAGGACTGAGGAGCGACGGACGTGTGGCGGTCCTCAATAGCCCCCATGGCGTGGGCGGCTGGCACATGCCACTACACAATGCAACGGATATCACTGCGATGAACAGGTGCGGGGGATGGATTCACCACGGCACGACCTGCTCGCGGCACGGACGGCGAGGTCAGGTAGCATAAGCACAAGAACTGTTCATGAGCCGCCTAACGATTCCCATTTTAGAATTACTTCTTGGTCTCATTCCGCGCACAGCACCAAAAACCGGTGCTAACACTCAACAAAATGGGAGCGCATGGGAGGGACTGCACCAAATCCAGTGCCTATTGTGCGCCATGGTGACCTGCGCGACCTTCGCGCGCAGCATCCTGGGCTTGCGGTACTCTCCTCAGCACAACGTGGCCAACTGAGTAGCCATCCATGACGCCACACCCCCCGACAACGTTTGGCATTTGCTGTATGGCGTAAGGACGACTGGCGAAGAAGGGAGTGTAACGATGGTCCTGTGAGTTCAATGGGCGGAACCGCGCCATGTGTATTTTCCGGGTAGACCGCCATGTGCGGCGCAACCGCACGCCAGCGAATCATGAAAATGCGACTCAATCGGGCGCCGCAGATGGCGCGGTACAGGTGAGCTCGTATTTTCCGGGTAGATCCGTGCGATTCGAATAACGCTCAGACTCCTCCGGTCATACCATGGACTATTCCGTGGGGTAACTCGGAGGTGCCTGCATGTCTTTCAGTTATCTGTCCCATCTGTCCTGTCCGCGATGTGACCGGACATTTTCCAGTGAAGAGGGAGTCTTGACCTGTCTCTCGTGCGGTTCGCCGCTTTTCGCCAGGTACGATGCGCAGAGGCTGCGACGCGCGCTTGCCCGGGAGGCCCTGTCGGCGCGTCCGCGCGGACTGTGGCGCTATCACGAGTTGCTTCCCGTGCGCGACGAGGCGAATATTGTCACGCTCGGGGAATCGTTCACCCCGATTGTACCGCTCGTCGCCAGTGGACGCGACATGGGACTCGGACGTCTGTTCGCGAAGGACGAGGGGAGGTTGCCGTCCGGCACGTTCAAGGCACGGGGAGCGACCGTGGGCGTTTCCCGCGCCAGGGAGTTGGGGGTGACCAAACTGGCTTTGCCGACCAATGGCAACGCGGGGGCGGCGTGGGCGCTCTATGCGGCGCGCGCGGGGATGAAGGCCACGGTGGTCATGCCTGATTCCGCTCCGACCGTTCCGCGCAAGGAGTGCGTGGCGGCGGGGGCGCATTTGTTCGTGACTGGCGGGACCATCGGCGACGCCGGACGGTTGGTCGGCCGGGCGGCGGAACGCTACGGCTGGTACGATGTGTCGACGCTGCGCGAACCGTATCGGCTTGAGGGAAAGAAGACGATGGGTATCGAGATTGCGGAGCAATTCGGCTGGGAGGTCCCGGACGTCATCGTCTACCCGACAGGCGGCGGCGCAGGCGTCATTGGCATCCACAAGGGCCTGCTGGAGTTGCGCGAGTTGGGATGGATCGGCGATCGGCTGCCGCGCATGGTGGTTGTCCAATCGGCCGGTTGTGCGCCGCTTGTCCGCGCCTTCGAGGAGGGCCGGGACGCCTCGGAACCGTGGCCGGATCCGGCGACGATCGCGTTTGGCATGCGTGTGCCCAAGGCGCTGGGTGATTTCTTGATCCTGGATGTCGTTCGCAAGACGGGCGGGACAGCGGTTGCGGTCACGGACGCGGAAATCCTGCAGGAACGGGCGGGCACCGTGCGGCGCGAAGGGCTCGACGTGTGTCCGGAAGGGGCGGCGGCCCTGGCGGGTGCGCGCAGGCTGGCCGCGGCGGGCTGGCTGCAGGGCGACGAGACGGTGCTCGTCATGAATACGGGATCGGGTCTGAAGTACGCGGAACAGATTGACGGAATGGGAGAACCGCTGGGAGCGGACGACGAGCTTCCGGACATGCTTTCCGGGGGTGTGTGAAAGGGGCCCTGCGCTCCGCGAGACGCAAGGAGCGCGTTGCGCGCGCGACACGCAGGGCGCACGCCGCAGGGTCCGGCATGCGGATGCGGTACGCACCGCGGGCCGGGATGGAAACGGTCTATAGCGTGAGCCGCGTCTTACGGACGGCGGCGGCTCACGCACATGATGATTCGTCGGACGCCCGTGGGCTGACCGCGATGAACGGATCAGCTGGCGTCCGGTCGCGCGCGGCGCCACATGTCCACCGCCAGGACCGCCAGCGTTGCGCACCCGGAAAGCACGCCGAGGGCGGCGCAGACATAGAGCGCGGTGTGACCGACGGGCCACAGAAAGCTCCAGTTGAGAAACCATCCCGCGAGAGCGGCCGCGGCGGCGGCGCCAATGAACGCGCCGAGCGGCACGGCGAGCATGAGTCGCTCGTGGCCGATCCACGCGCTGCCGGCGATGGCGGACAGAATCAGGAAAAAGAGAGTCAGGCTGGCGACAATTGACGAAGCGGATGCGAGAAATGGAAACGCCGGTTGCCAGATCTGGGTATCCAACACCGACCATAGCGCAAACAAGACAATCGTGGACCACATGCCCCTTCGGCGCTGCATGAGCATGTCGAACATCCCCCCCGGGAACATCTGCCTCTATTCTGGAGAAAAGTATACCATGTCTCACTATTTATTGGCGAGTGATGCGGCGCCGGACAAGCGGTGGGTATTCTGGTGTACAATCAAGCAGCAAGCGACAAACGCGTTCACGGAGGGAAATCAAAATGATCCGTCGATTGGGGCATCTTGCACTGCGCGTCAAGGACATGGAGCGGTCACTCGATTTCTATTGTGACAAGCTGGGATTGCAGCGGGCGTTTAACCTCGACAGCCCTTCGGGCGAGCCGTGGATCGTCTACATCAAGGTGGCGGAGGGCCAGTTTATCGAGCTGTTCTACGGCGGGACGCGGCAGCCGGAGACGACGCAGTCCGACATTGGCTTCAACCACCTGTGCCTCGAAGTGGACGACCTTCATGCGACGGCGGCGCATCTGAAACAGCAGGGCGTCGAGCTCGACGTGGAGCCCAAGAAGGGGATGGATCACAACTGGCAGTGCTGGGTGCGCGACCCGGATGGGAATCGCATCGAGTTCATGCAGTTGGCCCCGGAGTCGCCGCACATGAACTGCTGACGGAGAAGGGAACGGCGGCAGCCGGCGCGGGAGATGGCGCACTGTCCGCGGGTGGATGTGGAAAAGAGAGGATGTGCGAGTGATGAAAGCGGTATTGTACACGAAACCATTGGAGTATGCGGTGACGGACGTTGCGGCGCCCTCTATCAGGCCGGATGAACTGCTGATCAGGGTGAGGGCGTGCGGGGTGTGCGGAACGGACGTACATATCCATCACGGAGAGTTCATCGCGCGGTTTCCCCTGATCCCCGGGCACGAGTTTGTCGGGGAGGTGGCGCAGGTCGGGGCGGACGTGACCGGCTTTGAAGTCGGGCAGCGGGTTGCGGCGGACAACACGATCCTCTGCGGACACTGCTATTAC
>JAKACX010000092.1 GCA_021821055.1 Bacillota bacterium | reverse complement strand
TTCCGCGTTGATGCGGCATTCCATGGCATGGCCGCGCAAAACGACATCCTTCTGTCGCACCGACAACGGCCGGCCCGCCGCGATAAGAATCTGTTCGCGCACCAGATCGACACCCGTCACGTATTCTGTTACTGGATGTTCCACCTGGATGCGCGTATTCATTTCCATAAAATAAAAGGAGCCATCCCTATCAAGCAGAAACTCAACCGTTCCCGCCCCTTCGTACCGCACCGCGCCTGCCGCCCGCACCGCCGCTTCGCCCATGCGCCGCCGCAAGTCGCTGTCCAGAGCGGGCGACGGAGACTCCTCCACGAGCTTTTGCCGCCGGCGCTGCACGGAACAGTCGCGTTCGCCCAGATGGATGATGCGACCGTATTGATCGCCCAGGATCTGGATCTCAATATGGCGCGGACTCTCCAGATAGCGCTCCAGGTATACGCCCGAGTTGCCGAATGAAGCGTCCGCTTCCGACTGGGCGAGCGCCAGGGAAGCGCGCAGTTCCTGCTCGTCGCCCGCGATGCGAATGCCCTTGCCGCCGCCGCCGGCGGTAGCTTTGATCACAATCGGATACCCGACTCTGCCCGCGGTTTCGAGCGCTTCCTCCACCGTGTGGACAAGCCCGTCCGTGCCGGGAACAACTGGCACGCCGATCGCCCTCATCGTCGCCTTGGCAGTCGCCTTGTCCCCCATGCGCTCAATTGCATCGACGCCGGGACCGATGAACTTGATGCCCACCGCCGCGCAGACTTCCGCAAAATCGCTGTTCTCCGCCAAAAACCCGTAGCCCGGATGAATCGCATCCACACCGACGGCCGTCGCAACCGACATGATGTTGGCGATATTCAGATAGCTCTGTTTGCCCGGCGCCGGCCCGACACAGTACGCTTCATCGGCCAGTTCCACGTGGAGCGCGTCGCGGTCGGCTTCTGAATACACCGCCACCGTCTGCACACCCAGTTCGCGGCACGCCCGCATGATGCGGACGGCAATCTCGCCGCGATTAGCGACAAGAATCTTCGTGAACATCTCCGCCTCCGTTTTGTCGCGCGCCATCATGCGGGATTGACGCGAAAGAGCGGTTGGCCGAATTCCACGAGCTGGCCGTTTTCCGCCAACACTTCGACGATTTCGCCGCGTACGTCCGCTTCAATCTCATTCATCAATTTCATCGCTTCCACGATGCAGACCACCGTCTTCTCCGTAATCCGGCTACCGATTTCCACATACGGAGGCCCGGACGGCGTCGGCGAGCGATAGAACGTGCCCACCATCGGCGATGAGATGAGCGCGCTTTCCCCGTTTATCCCGTCCGTTCCAGCGGAAGCGGCGGGCGCGCCCATGGACGTTTCGGGGGGGGCCATCCGCGCGGGGGCAGAGGAGGAGGTCGCCTGAGCCGCATCAACCCGCGTCGAAGGAACCTGCAAAACGCGTTCGACAGGCGCCTTTTTCAAAATCAGTTTGACATCCCCGGCTTCCACCTGCAACTCGTGAATGCTTGTCTCATCCATCAGGCGAATGAACTCTCGAATATCGCCCACCTTCAGCAAAGACGACCACTCCCTAAAGAATATCCCGAACAATCCATAACGACCGTCGAAATGGCAGGTACAGTATAGCATAAAGTGGACGGATCGAGAGCGCGTCCGGCGGCCGCCCTGCCGGGCGGGCGGCCGCCGTCGCCTGGATTCACGCGTGGTTGGAGACTGTGATGAGATTGGATTGCACGCCGAGTGTCTGCGAAACCAGATTGATCACCTGCACGGCTTGTGTGGGAGACAGCGTGGAAGCTTCCACGTAGACCTGGACCCGCCCATGGGGATTGAAGAAGACGAGTGAGTCCGGGTAGTTCATGCCGAGCAGAAGATCGTGAATACGACTGGCGTTTGCCTGCTGTGTCTGCAGTTGTGTGAGTTCCTGGTATGCCGCGGACACCACGGCGTTGCTCGCGCGCGGATCACTGAGCGTGCCCTGAAGCGTCTGGATAAGTTTCGACTGCTGGTTGGAATCCTGAAGCTGCATTTGCACAAACCAGTCACTGGGCTGTTTTTGTGCACTGGCGCTCGCTGGTACGGTCGAGTTCGTCTGAGCAGTCTTGTTCGCGGCCGGAGTCGCACCGCGTCCCGTGACGGTGGTTTGCACACCGGGAGTAGCGGTCTGTGAACCGGGCGAACCGGACGAACCGGGAGTGCCGGGCGTTCCAAGCGTATAGTAGCCAATCAGCATCAGTGACAGAACCATCATTGTCGAAAGCCACACCGTTTGCCGTTTGACCATGATTCAATCGCTCCCCTGCGCAGATTTTGCCGCTCATTTGCGCGGCATGACGGTGATTTCATAGCCCGGAATCCCCAGGGCGTCCTCCACAGCCGCCGTGATCTCCGCCTGCATGCGGATCGGATCGGCCGCCCTTGCCACCACCAGCACTCCCGCGATCGTCGGCAACTGCTGCTGCACGACCACGGGCGCCTGCCCGCCGGATGAACCCTGCACGGTGACGACCTGGCTGTTGATCGAAGAGGTCGCGGTGGTGGTCTTGCCGCCTGTGCCGGACTGGGTGGATGTCTGGCGCGATGTCGTGACATTCTGGCCAAGCCGGAGTGTCGGCGTCGTATTGACGGTGACCATGACCAGCGCGTCGCTGATGCCGGAAATCTGGTCGATCATGCGTTGCAGCTGCTGATCGTAGTACGCATCGTACTGCTCCGCTGTCTGCAGCGCGGGGGGCAACTGCAATGCGCCCGCGCGGGACTGGCCGCCCTGCGCCGCAGCGCCGGAAAGACCAACCGCCGCGCCACCCGAACCCTGCGGCGGACGCCTCTGTCCCACCCCCGCCGCGCCAAACACCAGAAGCAGGATCCCGACCGCCGTCACGGCTGCCAGCCACCTGTTGCGAAACAATTGCCGCAACCAGTCATTTATCCCATTCCATCCCCTCCTTTCCGCAAGCGGTCGTTCAGGGACCGCCCGGATACGCCACGCTCACCTGTTGCGGCGACAATCCCAACTGATCGGCGATGGCCACGCGCACAGTTGCCGCTTCAGTCGCGGTGACCGCTCCACCGGGTCCCTGTGCGGCGTCCGCCAGAACACGGGTCACCACCGGCGTACCGTCCGCCTTCATGACGGTGACCACCTGCACATCCACCAGCTCGATGCCCAGTGTGGCTTGTACACCGGCGCGCAGGGCATCCCCCAGATCCGTCCGGAAAGCGCCCGCCGATGCGCCTGCGCCCGCCGGCTGACTGAGCATGGGTCCCGCCAGCATGTGCTCAAACTCCCCCAGCCGGATGCCGGCCGCAGCAAGCGAGCGCAGTGGAGCGAGTAACGCCAGCACGATCACCAGCCCGATGACGGTGCGCGCGTAACGCTGGATGGCGCTGCGCGGGAGCAGGGCGTCCAGCAGGACAGCGAGCAGGATCAGGACGACGAGGTGGCGCAGCCACGCTGAAAATGCCGAGATCATGGCTTCACCTCGCGAATGCGGCGGTGTTTGTCGCGGCCATCACAATCACCAGCGCGAAAAAAAACATCAGTCCCACCGCGCACAGCGCCGCAAACACCAACATCAGGCTCTTGCCTACGGCGGACAGGGTGACGACGACCGGCGAGTTGCCAAGTGGCTGTAAAATGGCGGCGGAGCCGTTGTACACAAGTGCCAGGGCGAAGATCTTGAGCGCCGGAAACGCGCAGATCAGCAGCAGGAGCACGGCGCTGGCGAAGCCAGTGGCGTTTTTGACGAGCAGCGACGCTCCCGCCACGGTTTCGCTCGCATCGGACAGCGCCTTTCCAACAAACGGCACGAGACCGGCAAGAAACTTGGCCGAACGCATCGCCACGCCGTCGGAGACGCCTGCGA
>JAKACX010000040.1 GCA_021821055.1 Bacillota bacterium | reverse complement strand
GATCGCGAGCCGCACCATCCGCGGCAAGGCATCACGCCCGCCGATGCGCTCGAGTGCCTGCGTGAACGGCCAGACCGCCCACAGCGCCGCCACAAACAAAGCTGTTGGGCGCGTGTACACGGGCAGCGGCGCCGCCCACAGCACGGCGCAAAACAGCGCCCACGGCGCCGCCGCCCGCCACACGCGCGCGGCGGCGAGAAGGGACAAGGTCCAGCCGATGATCCATCCCGCCATCACGTCGGTCGGCCAGTGGACGCCAAGATAGAGGCGGCTCCAACCGATCAGCAGCGGCAACGCGAGCAGCAGCCACATGACCGCCCCGCGCCGCGCCCGAAGTCCCGGCTGCACGCCTCGTCGCACGCCCGGCTGCACACCCGGCTGTCCCGCCCCGGCACGCGGTTTCTCCGTGCCCCCACGCCCGCGACCGTCGTCGTTGTTCCCCCGTCCGGCGCTCACGCGGCGACCCACGTGATCCGCCACGGTGCCGAATACCGCGGCTGCAACCAATGAGTGCCCACTCGGAAACGACGTGCCTCCGGCCGAACTCGTGTAGAGCGACCTCACACCATCACGGCCGATCGGCCGCGCGACGTTCGACCACCCTTTGAGCGCGTCTGCAACCAACGAGCCCGCCAAGGCCGCCACGCTGGCGGACAGAGCCGCCTCCGGCCCCCACATCCACAGCACAAACGCGATGATCCATATGTACGTCGAATAATTGCCCAGTTGTGACAGCCACACGGCGACCGCATCAAGCGGCGCACTGTGCATGCTCTGCAGGAAACGCAGCGCGAAAACCTGGGCATCGATCCATTGCGCCATGCGTCAGACCCCCCGTAGACACCGCCTCATGCCCACAGCTAGTCCTACGCGGCGCGGGCGCAAAATAGACCCCGTATAGGGCTACTACCCAGAAAATACGAGCTCACCGGTACCGCGCCATCTGTGGCGCCCGATTGAGTCGCATTTTCCGGGTAGACTCGCGTGGTGCTAACACACAATAACATGGGATAAAATGGCGCGATAGCCCCAAATTCAGTGCCTATTGCACACCAAGGTCGGCCGCGCGGCATCCTCGGGCGCGACATTCTCGAATTGCGCTACTCCCCCCCCGCATGCTCACCGCCACTCATACAGCGGCATCACCGCACGCGCCGTCAGCGCCAGATCGTCCAGCCTGCCCTGCTGGTACCGCCAATACGCCGCCGCCCCGATCATCGCCGCGTTGTCCGTGCACAGCCATGCGGGCGGCGCGACAAAGCGCACGCCCCGCGCCGCGCACACGCCCTCCAAGCGCGCGCGCAGGCTCTGATTGGTCGCCACCCCGCCGGCCAATACAAATATCCGCTCGCCCGTGCGATCCAGAGCCCGTTCCACCTTCTCCGCCAGAGCGTCGACGACAGCCCGCTGAAACGACGCCGCCACGTCCGGCGCGTTCTCCTGCGCGGCCGCCCGCCTCAGCTTGTCGAGGTGCAGCAATACCGCCGATTTGAGCCCGCTGAAGCTGAAGTCGAGCGTGCCCTCCTCCAACTTGGCGCGCGGAAACGGCAAGGCGAGCGGGTTCCCTTCACGCGCGGCCCGTTCGACCGCAGGCCCGCCCGGATAGCCCAGGCCCAGAGCCCGCGCAACCTTGTCGAACGCCTCGCCTGCCGCGTCGTCGCGTGTCGCGCCCAACCTCTCAAGCTCGTTTCGCGCACCGACGCGCAGCAGTTCCGTGTGCCCGCCCGACACGACCAGCGCGAGAAACGGCGGCTCCACATCCGTCTCCAGCAGCGCGGCGAACATGTGCCCCGCCAGGTGGTGCACGCCGATCAGCGGCGCGTCGGCAAACTGGGCGAGCGTCTTCGCCGCCGTCACGCCGACAAACAGGGCGCCGATCAATCCCGGCGCAAACGTGACCGCCACCGCCTGCACCGTCTGTGGGCTGTGTCCCGCCTGCCGCAAAGCGGCGTCCACCACCTCCGACACGTGTTCCACGTGCCCGCGCGACGCCACCTCGGGCACAACGCCGCCGAACCGCCCATGCGATTCAGCCTGGGACGCGACCACTGAGCTCACGATCAGCCGCCCGTCCCGCACGACGGCGGCCGCAGTCTCATCGCAGCTGGTCTCGATGGCCAGTATGTCGACCGGCCCGCCTTGCGCCCGATCCCGCTCGTAGCGCGCCCGCATCCGCTCATTCCAGGGCATCGGGCGCCCCCCGTCCGGGCACAAGATCCGCCCACATGATGAGCGCGTCCTCGCGGTTGTCCGTGTAGTACCCCTTACGCAATCCGGCGTCGCCAAAGCCGAGCTTGCGGTACAGGCGCTTGGCCACTTCATTGGACACGCGCACCTCGAGCGTCATGCGCGCGGCCCCGCGCGCCGTGGCTTCCGCCATCATCATGCGCAGCAGGCGCTCGCCGTTTCGCCTGCCGCGAAACTCAGGGTAGACCGCGATATTGGTCACGTGCGCCTCGTCGACAATCACCCACATCCCGCCGTACCCGATCATCTGCTCGCCGGAGAACATCACGAGATACTCGGCAAAGTGATTGTCCATCAATTCCCCGGCGAATGCATTGCGCGACCACGGCGCCGAAAACGAGGCCCGTTCGATTCGCAGCACCTCATCCAGATCGCGCATCGTCATCCGACGAAACGTCACCGTGCCGTCCTCGCTGATCAGCACGCGCGTCCGTTCAGTCTCCGGCACGCCATCTCGCCTCCGCTTCCGCCAGTTGAAGATACCTTGGAACAAGCGCGTGCGCATCCTTTCCATGTCCGCCCTCCTCCCCGCCCGCCAGCCGACGCGCGAGTTCAGGCAGCGCGAGGTCGTAAACGTGCTCCGCCCGCACCTGTGCGGCGCGGTCGTAAACCGTGCAGGGCGTTCCCGCCGGGGCCAGTTCCCGCAAGACCGCGTCTGCGGCGTCGCCCGTGAGCGCGATATGCGACGCGCCAAGCGTCGCCAACTCTCTGGCGAACGCGGCGCACGCGACGCGACGTTCCTCCAGCACCGTCTCCCACACGCCGTCGCGCCATTCGTATGCGCCCGCGTA
The DNA here is from genome assembly GCA_021821055.1 of Bacillota bacterium. GTDB lineage: Bacteria > Bacillota > Bacilli > Alicyclobacillales > SLC66 > JAKACX01. Next base: position 16,196 of record JAKACX010000040.1, on the reverse strand, counting down.
CGCATCCCCGCGGCGCGCGTCAAACACCGCCGCCGCGATTCCCGACGCGCGCGCTGCGTAGGCAGCCGCCCGCAAAGACGACACCCCTGCGACCGGAACCCCCAGTTGGTACCCGATCATCTTGGCCGTTGCGACCCCGATCCGCACGCCTGTGTAAGACCCCGGTCCCAGGCCGACCGCCACACCGCGCACGTCGCCCGGCTTGACGCCCGCCGCCTCCATCATCCCGTCGAGCAGCGGGTGCAGCATCGTCGCGTGCACGCGCTGCATCCGCAACGACTGGGAAACGACGACATTGCCCTGTTCGTCGCCCAGCGCCAGCGCCAGCGTCGGGGTCGCGGTGTCAAGCGCTATGATGGCCACGACGACACCAGCTTTCGCAGCGCGGCGTCCGCCCGTTCGCCGCAGGCCGCGAGCACCGCCCGCCTGCCCTGCGTCGCATCGGCCGCCCGGGACGGAGAGGAGACCGCATCTTCCAGCCTGATCACGATTCTCTCGTCAGGCAGCGCCCGTTCGATAAAATCAGCCCATTCCACCACCGCGACACCCGCAGCAAATAGATATTCGTCAAGCATGTCCAATTCTCCCGCCGCCTGCGCGTCCAATCTGTAAAGATCAATGTGGTGCAGCGGCAGCCGTCCGCCGAGATACTCCGCCGCAAGAACGAACGTCGCGCTGCCCACCGGTTCGTCGACCCCGAGTCCCGCGGCCATTCCTTGCACGAGTGTCGTCTTCCCCGCGCCGACCCGGCCGTACAGCGCGACGACCGCCCCGGGCCACAACAGTTCCGCCAGCGCGGCCCCGAGACGCCTCGTCGCCGCTTCGTCTGACAATACAAGTTCACCGCGCACCACGACAGCGTTACTCATGCGCCCGCCCGTCGCCAACAGGCCCCCCGCCGCTAAAAGCCCGCCCGCCTGAAAAATGGTCGTATCCGCCCCGCGCGAGCGGCTGTCGCCCCCTGGCACTCCGCAGTTCCACGCCGGGCTCCCCGTCCTCCGCACGACCGATAAACGTGACTCGCACGCCAATTTCCTCCATCAGCGTCAGCAACCGGCCCGAATCCTTGCGCGAGACGGCGCCCACAAGCTGATAGTCCTCGCCGCCCGTGAGGGCAAAATCCACTGCGCGAATGCCGACGGCCCGCGCGTAGTGTCGCAGCGCCGGGAGCGTCGGAATGCGCTCCTCGTCCACGACGAGACGCACCCCGCTCGCCTCGGCAATCTCATGCAACTCCGAGCTCAATCCATCGCTCACATCGTTTGCGCACGCACAGACGCCGGCGCGCGCGAGCGCGGCGCCGGCGAGAAGCGGCGGCCACGGGCGCTGGTGGCGCGCTCGCAGCAACGCGGCGTCTTCCTCCGCCAGGACCGCGTCCGGACGTTCGTTCATCATGTGCACGTATGCCCCGGCTCCGCCAAGGTCGCCCGTCACAAACAGCAGATCCGTCGGTTGCGCACCGCTGCGCAGCAGCGGCCTTGGGCCGGCCAGTTCGCCTGTCACAGTCACGGAGAGAATGAGCGGTCCGGCCGTGCCCACGATGTCCCCTCCGACCACCGTCATGTCAAACCGTTCACACGCCTCCGCCATCCCCTCGTACATCTCCACCAGCCGCTCCACCGTTTCGTCGGCCGGAACCGCCAGCGTCACCAACGCGTGACGCGGCGCGGCGCCCATGGCGACCACATCGCTGACGGACGCCGCCAGAGACTTGTAACCGACCGAACGCGCGTCAATCATGTCCGCGCGAAAATGGACGCCCTCGACGAGCGCGTCGGCCGTCAAGACAGGCGTCCCATCGAGACGCACCACCGCGGCGTCGTCGCCTATTCCCACAAGGACGGTCGAATCCCCCCGCGCGACGGCCGCGCGCAGGCGATCGATCAGGCCGAATTCTCCGATTTCACGCACTCGCACAAGGTCTGGCTCCCATCCGCTCCAGTCACGGCAGACTGCCGAACGCCAGCATCCCCGCGTCCGGCAGTCGTGTCATGTACAGTATACCATCAGGCGCCCAGTTGGCGGCGATTGACCAGCAGGATGGAGAGCGGCAATCTGGTCATGTTCGCGCCTGGCACTCCCGTGATGATGAACTGGGTCGTGGCCGTTCCCCCCGGCGGTATGACGGACGGCGATCCATTCGCGGGAGCGATGTCGTCGAAGTACTTCCACGTCCCGCGACTGAGCAGGGACGCTCCCGGACGGTAGGTGAAAAACAGCATTCCCAGGGACGACTTCATGGCCCACGGCCGCGACCCATTGTTGTGCAGGCTCGCCGTGACGCGCAGATACTGCATCTTGATCTTGCCGCCGCCCGTGCCGGTCACCGAGACGTGCACATTGGACACGGAAACGGGCTGCGCGCCGAGCCTGACGGTCGGATAGCTCGCATTTGGCTGACGCAGGAACCAGACCAGGTGTGCCGTGCGCGTGCTCAAGTGATGAAACGGCGGCGACGGATTCGGCGTGAAGTACCACAGGACCGCCTTGTGCGGCGGTATCACCTGATTCGGCCCATCGACAAAGTACTCCCAGTCGCTCGCCTGGCTCGGCGTCAACTGCCCGGCGCCATTTACAATAAACAGCATGCCCTGCATGTTGCGCCCATTGATGGGCGCGTTGCTGTTGTTGACCAGCACCGTCGCCACGGTGAACGCCTGCGGCGCCAGTTCCCTGATGGCGGACCCGGGGCGCCCCTTGTTGCTCGCCGTCGCAGGACCGCTCACGGCGCCGTACGCGCTGGCGCGCTCCTTGATCCCCACCGCCGACGCGATCTGGCGCGACGTGGGAATGCCCGGAATGATCGTCGTATTCTGAGAAGCCACCGGCGCGAGTGTCGCCGATATCGCCGCGGTGCCGGTCGCACTGGACGCCGATGATTGGATCGCCCCCATGTGCGCGCTGAACATGGTATGGGCCGTGTGCTGCCCGGGGGCGCCCCAGAGCCGGACCGCGAAGGCAAACAGCAGCACAGCCACCGCCGCTCCCGCCGCCGCGCCGAGGCGCAGGCGCAGGCGACGCGCACGCCTACGCCGCGCCAACCACTGCTCACTTCCGGAGCGCCCCTTCGGCCGCGCCTTCACGCGCTCCAGAACCTTGTCCTGCATAGCCTGGGAGAACACCATTCTGTCGGCGCGTTCTTTGAGCAACGCCTTTAGCTTATCGTCCAGCGTGTCGTCAGGCGCGTCGGCCATGATCCCCATCCCCTTCCCACGTGCGGCGCAACAACTCGCGCGCGCGGTATAACCGCGTCTTGACAGATCCGACGCTCACCTGCGTGGCGTCCGCCACTTCCTCAAGACTCATTCCGCGCCCGTAAAACAGCCACACCGCTTCTCTGTACATTTCCGGCAGATCCATCACCGCGTTCCACAGTTCATCGTTCTCATGGCGGCGCAGCAATGTCCGTTCCGGAGAACCATCCCCTGCGATGGACGAAAGGTCCTCGACGGAAATCGGACGCCGCGCCGCCGCGCGCAGGTAATCCTTCGCCCGATTGATCGCGATCCGCACGATCCACGTGCGATAGCTGCTCTCCTGGCGGAAGGAGTCAAGGTGGTCGAACACCTTGACAAAGACGTCCTGACTGATATCCTCGGCTGCGTGACGGTCTTTCACGTAACCGTAAACGACGCGCAGCACTTCGTTGCCGTGCGCTTCCATCAATTCACGCAACAGCTCGACGCGGTCGGTTTCTGCATTGCGGCCCGCTGACAAGCGCAATCAACTCCATCACGGCATCCTATGGACGAATCAAACCCCGACAAGGTTACGCACTTTGGTGACGAATCTGCGACAATGTGGATTGGACGTTATACCCGTACATTATACGCCAAGGCAGCGCGCGCCTGTTGCTGGGAAAAAACGGCGGCGCCTGCGCGCGTTTCGCTCGGAAACGCGCGCAGGGCGGCCGTGGAATGCAGGATCTCAGGTCAATGCGATCACGGACGCGTCGGTGCTGTTGAGCTTCGCCTGCACCTTCTTCACGATCCTCCCCGTCGAGAAGGAGAAGATGTCAGCGGCGACGACGGCGTCCATGGCCGCGTTTACGGCGGCCGGATCGACCGGCAGGACCGGGTTTGGCACCTGAAGGTGCACGGTCTTGTTGAGATTCGTCAAAAACGACATCACAAGGGTTTCTTTCATTACAATGACCTCCCTCCGAAACGCGCGACCTCCTGCAGAAACCGGGATGGCCGCACATCCCTTTGTCCCATGCCTGTCCACACTGTCCACACTGTCCACACTGTCCGCCGCGCCTGTTCCGGCCGTAGACGCGGGGCGCGAGATCGCGCCACGCATCGCAGCGACCCACATCGTCCACAGCAGCGCGGGGACTTATCCACAACGGTCCCGCACTTGTCCACAGAATCATCGGAGTTATCCACAGATTCGTCGCCTTGACTGTGAACAGGCTAAACGGGAGAGGCCGCGGTCGAGCCCCCGGTGCTCGTGGTACCGGTGCTCGTGGTACCGGTGCTCGTGGTACCGGTGCTCGTGGCGCCGGTGCTCGTGGCGCCGGTGCTCGCGGCGTTCTGCAACTGCACCGTGTCCACGCGGCCCACCGCGAACACCGGGTCCGAAAACAGTGCGAGCAGCGCCGTCAGCACGCTGTCGATGGCCGTATCGCTCGCATTCACGTCGACGTGCGGATACACCCGGTTGTGCAGCTTGGGTTTGCCCGCGGTTGTCTGGCCAATCTGCAGTTGGATCAGCAGATTGCGCGAAACAGGCGTCACCACCATGCTCTACTCCTCCTCCACCTTCGCGCATCGCGTCGATCGACCGCCGGCGGGCCTCCGGACGTCCGCGCTCGATAGAGACAGTGCCGCCTCCGCCGTGTTTGGGGGACAGCCCGCGTGCTATACTGCAGAGTGAGGGGGAGCCACATGAGTTCTGTGCTGCGCATCCTGCGCACAATTTTCTATAAATTGGGGTTTGCCGCACTCACGTTCGTCAATACCTATCTGGTTACACGTTATCTCACGGTCAGCGACAAGGGCATCTACAGCACCATCACCACGACCCTGTTGCTCGGCTCGACGTACATGGCCGGCTACAGCGCGTTCTTCAACTATGGCCTGAACCGCCTCAAATTCGAACGTCCGAGGGTCATCGGATCGCTCGCGCGCTTTTTCCTCCAGGCGACTGCCGGGATCACAGCGCTGTTCCTCCTCTCGCTCGCCCTCGCGGCGGCATGGCCGAACCCGCTGTTCGTCTACGGCGCGTTCGTGCTCGCCACCATGCCGTTCGTGATCCTGTTTGGCTACTGTTCCCGGTTCCTCCAGGCGCTCAACGAGATCGACTGGCTCAATAGGCTGAACATGCTGCAGGGGACCGTCTTTTTCGTCCTGGCAACCACCATCCTGCTGGTCGACCACTTCCACCCGTCCATCGTCCGCCCCCACCTGCTCGTGATCACGCTCGCCGGCTGGTTTGGCTCGAATATCCTCGCCGCCGCCGTCATCGTCCTCATCGTGCGCCGACTGGCCGGGGTGCCGCTGCGACCGGCGAGAAACGATCTGGTCGCGCAGGAGATGTTCCGCTATGGCCGCAACATCTCCGTACAAAACGTATTGACCCAGTTCAACCTGCGCGGCGACTTCTATTCCGTCATGCTCCTGCAGGGAGCCCACGCGACAGGCCTGTACTCCATCGCGGTGACCGCGTCCGAAGTGCTCTGGCAGGTCTCGAGCAGCGTCGCGCTCATCGTCTACACGCGCGTGGCGCACCGCGCGAGGGAGGATTCCACCAGCCTCACCGAGCGCACCTTCCGCTTCACCTTCTGGCTCATGATCGTCGGCGCAGTCGTACTGTTCGCCGTCTTTTCCCCATTCATCCACATCATTTTCACCGACCGCTACGCCGCCTCCGTGCGGCCGTTCCAGATCCTGCTGGCAGGCACGACCGCGTATGGCACCGTGGGGGTGCTGACACAGTTTTTCACGGACCAATTGGGCAAGGTCCGCTACCCCATGTACATGCAAGGGGCAAGCTTTGCGACGAATGTCCTCCTGTGCGTGATCCTCATCCCGCACATGGGAATATCCGGCGCAGCGCTTGCCTCCTCGATCGCGTACGGCCTGTCGCTCGTCCTGTCGCTCTTCTACTTCCGCCGCCACACCGGGCGGCCCTTACGCTCCCTCTTTTTCTTCAGCGCCGACGACGTCGCCCTGCTGCGCTCCCTGCGCCCGCGCCGCCGCGCGCACGAAGGCGGCAAATAGGCTGCGGTGCTCCGGCATGGTGCGCCACAGGTTTTCCGGGTGCCACTGAACGCCCAGCACAAACTCGTCGCCAGGCAGTTCGAGCGCCTCGACCAGCCCGTCCTGGCTGTGCGCCGTCGCGATCAATCCAGGGGCGAGGGAGTGCACCGCCTGGTGGTGAAACGTATTGACCAGCACGCGATCCGTCTCGAGAATCGCGCGCAGGCGCGTGTCCGGACGGACCTGGACGCCGTGCCCGGTGTGCTGGCGCGGACCTTTTTGCGCGTGTTGCATATTGCCCGGCCACTCGCGGCCCAGATCCTGGTACAGCGTCCCGCCCATCGCGGCGTTCATCAACTGAAGCCCGCGGCAGATCCCGAAGATCGGCTTGCCCAATTCCCTCATGCGGTGAAACAGTTCCACCTCGAGCGCGTCGCGCGCGGGCGTCACGGAGCCGAGACCGAGGCGGGGTTCTTCGCCAAAGACCTGCGGATTGACGTCGTCCCCGCCGCTCAGCAGCAGCCCGTCGATGCGCCCGGCGAGATCCGCCAGCGCGTCCGGCTCGCCGCCGAATGTGAGCGCGAGGGGAATGCCGCCGACGGCGTGGATCGCCTCATAGTAATCGACGCCGAGAAACAGGCCGCTGCGGCCGCTCGCGTCGACGCTCTGATTGCCCGAAATACCGATGACAGGCCGCATGAACACTCACCCCACCCCCTCATCCTATGAAACTCCGCACAAGCGGAACACTGATCACTCTGTGCGCCAACTGTTCAGGTAAGACGCCTGCACGCCTGACAGCTCGTCGATTGTGACGCCGGACGCCGCCAGCTTCATGCGGGCCACCCGCTCGTCGAGTTCGCGCGGCAACGGGTGAACGCCCGCGCCCGGCGCATGCTCCACGAGGTGACGCAGCGCCAGCGCCTGCAGGGCGAACGTCATGTCCATCACTTCTGCGGGGTGCCCGTCGCCGGCGGCCAGGTTCACCAGCCTGCCTTCCGCGAGCAGGTACACCCGCCGACCGTCCGCAAGGGCGTACTCCTCCACATTGGGCCGCACCGTGCGCACCTCCGTCGCCCGCTCGCGCAGGGCCGGCTTGCTGATTTCCACGTCAAAGTGTCCGGCGTTGGCCAGCACGGCCCCCGTCTTCATCGCGTCAATATGCGGTCCCGCGATGCAGTCCCGATTGCCCGTGACCGTGATGAAAAAGTCGCCCTGCGCCGCCGCCTGCTCCATCGGCATCACGTCGAAGCCGTCCATCATCGCCTCGAGCGCCTTGACCGGATCGACTTCCGCGACCACCACGCGCGCGCCGAGCCCCTTCGCCCGCATCGCGACGCCCTTGCCGCACCAGCCGTACCCCGCGACAACCGCCGTCTTGCCGGCGACGACCAGGTTCGTCGTGCGCATGATGCCGTCCCACACCGACTGGCCTGTGCCGTAGCGATTGTCGAACAGGTGCTTGCACTGCGCGTCATTGACAGCAATCATCGGGAACCGCAAGGCGCCCTCCTGCTCCATCGCGCGCAGGCGCAGAATCCCTGTGGTCGTCTCTTCGCAACCGCCGATCACCTCGGCGGTCTGATTCGGGCGCGTCAGGTGCATCGTCGACACCAGGTCGCCGCCGTCGTCGATCACCAGTTGCGGCCGGAAATCGAGCGCCGCGGCAATGTGTGCGGCGTACTCATCCGCCGTCGCCCCGTGCCACGCGAACGCCGTTATTCCGCCGTGCACGAGCCCGGCCACGACGTCGTCCTGCGTGGAGAGCGGGTTGGACGCCACGACGGCGACCTCCGCGCCGCCCGCCTGCACGACCTTGGCAAGGTAGGCCGTTTTTGCCTCAAGGTGCAGGCAGATCACGACGCGCTTGCCGGCAAACGGCCGGTCGCGCAAAAACTCCTCTTCAAGCGCGCTGCACAGGGGCATGTGCGCCTTCACCCAGTCAATCTTGCGCAGCCCGCTCTCGTAGAGCGCAAAATCCCTGATGCTCGACGCCGCGCGCGCGGCTGCCGCGCCGGACCCGACTGCTGTCGCTCCGGTTGCAGTTCGCGGCTCGGCCGCCTGTCCCGCGGCCGCGGCTGCGTTCGATCCACTCGCATTGGCCACTCTGTACCCATCCTCCTGTCACTCGAACATCGCTTCTTCCCCGCTGATTCGACTGTACCACACGCAACGCGTCCGGCACAGTCCCCAGGCGACTGCCCGGACAGTCGCCGGACGGTCGCCCGCGCTGGCGGTACCCCACCCCACACCCGCTGTTGCGGGTCCGACATCCAATGGCACGTGCGTATCGTCCCATGATGATGTCGCCCCGCCTCCGGGCCTTGGAGGCCGGGTGACTTGGCAGACCTCGTTCATATCAGGGGAACTGTGATAAAGTCCGCGATGCAGGCGCGATCATTCTATAGATAGCATGCGAGGCTTCAGTCGGACGCTATATCTACCGTCATGCGCCTTCCTCAATTTGGTGTATCACAGTTCCCTTAGGGTGCCGGGGTTGTGATGGTTACGCTGGGTATGCGTGTGGCCGAAGTTGTCAGACGTGCGGTTGGCCGTGCGCAGGCGCGTGACGGGCGCTGTGAATGCGCGTCGCGGACGGTGCGCAGGCGCGTGACGGGCGCTGGGCCTAGACATCGAAATTGGGCTTATTCGTGGCAGGAAATGCTAAATAGAGGCTCGTTAGCAACAAGAGTTGGTGCTATGGTCTGCATAGCACCAACTCCTGTTGCTAATATGGCACTTAATAGGCGGCATAAGCACAATTTCTTGGTCTGTGCGCCGAGGAGAGCCGTGATAAGGTCCGCAACTTGAATACTACAAAATACTACAAATCGCCGTCTATGGCGATTTGTAGTATAATTATAGTATACAAGATGGCCCTGGGAGGTTGTCGTGCTCACTCGCCGATCCGGTCAACTCTCGCTCGCGGATACCGATGAATGGTATTGCGAGATCCCCGAACACTCCGTATGGCACCAACTCCGACGGTGGAGCGAGGAGCATATGCGCGACGAAGATTTCGGCCTCCTCGACGTTTGTCGTGCCACATTGAAGAGAGACAACGAGAATGGGACCTGTATCACGAGGCGCTCCGGCTGGAGCACCCGTGGTATGTGAAGTCGCGGGCGTTTGACGCGCATGAGAATCGCTTGGACATCTACATTGGGGTCGATACCCGCGCGACATTCACCTGTTCCGTATGCGACACACCCCACCAGACCTACTATGACCTGGACGTCGATGACCAGGCGTGGCGTCACCTCGACTTCTGGGAGTACAAGAGTTTCTTGCACGCGCCCCATCCTCGCGTGCAGTGTTCCGTATACGGGAAGGTCAAGTACGCCCTGGTCCCTTGGGGTCGCTGTAACTCCAGCTTCACCATTGCGTTTGAAATGCACGTCCTCACGCTGGCCAAGGATATGCCGGTGCTGTGCGCCGCGCGCTTGGTGCGCGAGTGGGACAAACGGTTATGGCGGATCATCCACCACTATGTGGCTCGGGCACTCGACCGTCAGGACCTGGCGCCCCTTACGCGCGTCGCCATGGACGAAACGTCCTCCCGACGCGGGCATCACTACGTGACCGTGGTGATGGACAGCGACACCCGGCGCGTGGTGTTTGCCACACCGGGCAAAGATGCCGCCGCCATCGGGGCGTTTCGCGAACACCTCCGGGCGCATGGCGGCCATCCCAAGCAGATTCAGGAATACACCTCGGACATGTCGGCGGCGTTTATGCGCGGCATGGCGGACGTCTTCCCGCAAGCCCAGCATACGGTCGACAAGTTCCATGTCATGAAGTTGGTCAACGAAGCCGTCGACGAGGTGCGCCGGGCCGAGCAGGTCAAGACACCGGAATTGAAGAAGACGCGCTACATCTGGCTCAAGAATGAGCAGGACCTTACGAAAAAGCAGCAGGATACCTTGGCTACCCTGTCGGCGTCTCATTTGCGCACCGCAAAGGCCTATCAGCTCAAGATCACCTTCCAGGGACTCTGGAGATATCCGGCAAGGATGGCCGGCTTGTACTTTGACCTGTGGTCCTACTGGGCGGCTCATTCCCGCCTGGAACCGATGATCGCGGTGGCCAAGACACTCAAGGCATTCAGGGACCGCATTTTACGCTGGTTTGAGACGGGAATGACCACGGGGATGCTGGAGGCCATGAACGGACTGATCCAGGCCGCCAAGCGCAAGGCACGTGGGTATCGGACGACGAAGAATCTGATTGCGATGATCTATCTGATCGGTGGTGGACTTCGGCTTCAAGGGTAAGGCACATCCGGTTTGGCGGCGCATCAGCTCGCCCGCCCGGCTGTGCCCCTGTCCGTCCATGGGATGGCCGAATCCAGAGGAGTTCAATCCTTCTTCAACCCTTCATCCGGGTGGTTCGATGTCATTGGTGAGCCTGTTTGGTTGTGCCCCTGTCCGATCCCTTTACGAGACTTTCGATCTGACAGAGCAATTGCTCTGCGCCCATTTCAACCGAGGGGTCGAGGAGCCAGTTTGTATCAGCCGACACGGGCTTCGGCTATGCGAACCATGCCGCCGGGACCACGGACATCCACGGGGGCCAGGGCGGACGGTCGATTGGCGTCAGTACGGAGCGAGGACGCTGGCAGGCGGCATGGTGGAGACGGCGGACGCACGTGGACACGGGCGACCGCAAGGGTGGCCGGATAGGCGCTGCGGACATCCGCTGTCCCGTATTCGCGAGGAGGTTATGCGTGATGAAGTCGCATCCAATCTTTGCTGTATCAGGCCTCGCTGTTCTTGCCCTGGGGCACCGAAAGGAAAGCCGCTTTTGGGGGAATTATTTGCTGGATGCTATTTTAACCTTCCTTGATACTGTTTGAACCTGCCGTGATGCTATTTGAACCCGCCGTGATGCTATTAGAAGATTCAGCTCATCGCTGCTGATCTGAAACGATATCGACACAGGCCACAATCCTCCATGGCAATGAACGTCAGCGGCGGGTGGTTACCATGCCGCATCGGACAACACCATGAGTTGTTCTATATCTTCCATATCCTGAGGTGCAAACCGGCCAAACACATCCCGCACCCGCTGCCTCTGCGGCTCATCTGCGCCGTGCAACATCCGCTGAATATCGCCAATGTCCGTTCCTCGGCTGGCCGCCATCTTCATCAGGATCAGATAAGGCAAATCCAGTACGGGAAATGGTCCAATGCGGCATGGACGTTGCAAGGCTTCGTCCAACCAAGGCTCGTCCAGCTCCAGGATGTCCAGCGACATGGTTTCGCGTCGCAGTGTCCAATCCCCGATGCTGAGCTCCCCAACGACATCGAATCCCTGTTGTCTGAGAAGGGAGACGGCGGTTCGGGCATCGTCGACAGCCAGAGCGATGTCGAGGTCTTCAGTCGCTCGCGGTGGAGCGAACTGGTTCACCGCCATCTCTCCCACGATCACATGACTCAACCCCGACAGCGCATTTTCTATCCATTCCCATTCCAAAAGACGATTGACCGCCATCTCTTTATCCTCTTCCCGATTCCAGGTTGATCCGCTTCCGGGTTTTTGGTGAGTCATCATACGTCGAATCATGAATTTGCGGAGAGCCTCCGCCTCAGGGCGTGTTGTCAGCATCACGTTGTCTCCTCCCAGATCAGCGTCGACATCCCGGCGGCTTCCCATCCACAATCATCCAAATGGTTATTTTACGACTGTTGTAACCCCGCGCGCGACTACAATGACAATGATGAAGGTATGAGTGCGCCAGCGTCAATGGCGACTTGGGGCCGTCGAGGCAATTACCAGTTTGCCTCCTGTGTACGGATTGCAGTCTGGATCTCGTGACCATCCTTGATCTGTACTCCGTGCGCTGGCATATTGAGACGGTATACCGCTATTTCAAGGACTTGTTGGGCTTTGATGAATACCAGATGTGGTCGTACAAAGCCGTTGGGCGCTTTTGGTGCATCCAGCACCTGACCTACGCCTACCTGGAATTCCAGCGCCAAGAATGGGGTCAGTCACAGGAGATGACGCTCGGGGATACAGTGCGACGCATTCGGATGGAGCATCTGGGCAACTTGGTGGTGGATGTCTACCAGCAGGCGCTGAACAGCACTCCGTTGTCCCAAGTCCTTGCTGAGTTAAAACTCACAGCCTAGAATCCGCTCAGCCATGCCCCACCACACGTATGTGTAACTTCTCCTTGCCATCGCAAATTTGCAAGAGTCAAGTCAAAAACTGCACGGCCAACTGTTCGCGACGAAATCAGGGCGGTGCGATGGTCTACCCGTCTTGCGCGGGAGGACTACCGTGGCGTACCGTATCCATCCGATCCGCCACCAATGCTCATGACAAACGCCCAATACAGGCGCCGGCGATACGGTAGCCGTGAGTCGAACGTCATGCTGTCGCCTACGATGGGCCACCCGCTAACAAATTCCGACGGGCGTCACTTCATCGAAGCCAGATACGCGGCCTCCAAGTCGTCACTCTTCGGGGATGATCCAGAGTTCGCCACACGTCCACCTCGCAAGATGACCACGTTGTGCGCAATTTGCGAAGCCAAGCCCAATTGATGGGTGGAAATCAAGACCATCTTTCCTGCCTCAGCCTGCTGCGCCAGCGCGCGACGGAAGACCACAATTTGCTCGGGATCCAAACCGTTTGTCGGCTCGTCCAGCAACAGGAGACGCGGCTCGTGCAACAAAACGGTCGTGAGCGCCACCCGTCGACACGTGCCTTGAGACAGTTGCCCCATCTTGTAGTTCAGGTACTCCGTCAAGGAAAACCATTCCACCCATTTGTCCAGTCCGCGCGCGAGTTCACTGCCCGACATTCTTCTCAAGTGCCCGATCAACTCGATAAATTCACGCACGGACAACTGAGGATAAAAATAAGGATGCTCGGAGAGGTACCCGATTTGCGACTTCAACCGCTGATTTTTTGTCTCAATCCGTGTCCCGTCAAGGATCAGCTCCCCTTCGCGAGGACTCATGAGGCCCGCTGCTATCTTCAAGAGCGTTGACTTTCCGGCGCCGTTTGGGCCGAGCAATGCAGTGATTTCCCCTGGATGAATATCGAATTCGATATTGTTCAATACAGTCCGGTTTTGATAGGAAAAGGAGACTCCATTGACTTCAAGCCCTGCACCTGACTGTTTCAGTCCCGACACAACCTTTCCAAGTTGTTCTGTCTCAGAGAGAGGATCAGTGGGACAAATGAGATCACTATTGGCAGCAACATAACCTGGGCATAGAAAAAGTAGACGAAGGCGTAGCCCAGAAAGACCACTGCATATGCGACCAGACCTGTGAAGTGGACCCTGTAGTAGGACTCGCCAGTCAATTTTGCGAATCGGGTCCCCATGGACAGCATCATTATGGTGATCCCAACATGAAAGAGGAACAAGTGCACGATAAACATCCCAATAGTCACGTTGCGAAGACCCAGCACAACGTACCAAGTGACGGATGGAACGACACCGATCACACCGATGATCGAGAAAATCAGCAACAACTTCGCTACAACCAATTTAGTCCATCCGTGGGGTATGGACGCGTATATTCTCAGATTGTCTCCTTCCAGACCGATGGCATTCAAAGTCCAGGCGTCGTGCAACGTGAGGAGCCAGACAATAGATTCGACGTTCATCACAGGCCAGCGAACAGTCGGCGGAGTGTGGAGCAACAGCATATTCATGAAAATGATGATGCAAAAAATCACCGCGACAGGGAGCGCCCTTCGTTTCCCCGCAACCAATGACAGCTCTTTTTTGAGCAGGGGAAAGGCGGACGAGTGCACGGATGCTGATACGGAGCCGTGTTCCCGGGAGTAGCGCGACTGAAGAAATTCCGAAAAATGCCGGTACTCATGGTACATGCCCATCCACATGGCCAGAGGGAAAAAAACTGCTCCCCAAAATATCCATCCCAGACAGCAGAGTGCAGAGAGAAAAAGCACGCCGGCAACACCGTAGGCGGCAGGGCGCCCGGTACTCTTTGCGACCGCAGTGAGCCGCCCCGCCAAGTATCCCACAATCATCAGGACCGCCAACAGGATCGCCCGGCCCGATAATCCCTGCGGGTTCCAGACCGCGACGACTGCCGTCGCCCATATGGCTGTCGTCATCGTTATTGCTTGTCTCAGGTAGCTCTCGATCCAAAGGAATCGATCCGACACCCCAAGGGAAAGCAGGAAGGCTGATTCGGCGGCGCCGAAGGCGTAATGGATGGAATTGAACCCCACGATCACCGATCCAGCGTATAAAGCCAGATACAGATAGGTCGTAGCGCCGTGCAACGCGGCAAAGTCGAGTATCTTGGATTCGAAAACAGGAGACAACAAAATAAGAGTTGCCGCCATCACGACGTCAGGCATTCGAAATTCACGCAGACGACCACGATGCAGCATTCCATGCACGGACTGTCGATCCATCAGTCGCCCCCATGTACCTGCGGACCCTCTGAGGCACGCGAACTCCGACGGCTCCATATGCCGCTTATCTTGTCCGAGACAAGAGAAATTTGGAACACCTAAATGGAAAGTCCCACCACATATTGCTGCCATCAGCATATCATATTGAGCGGGGCCTAGGGTGCGAGGTCGCCCGTATCCCTTCCGCGTCGCAAGTTGAGCGACAGCCAGGAGATATGCGCGGCTGGCTCGGGCCGATTTTCCGGACAGTCTGCCTTTGCCGGATGCACACGCACAAGAACTGCGCTTGTGTGTCCTATTTATTTACATTTTGGATGCGCTTTTTGGCGCTATTTCGCGCACAACACCAAGAAGTGTTGCTAATCGCGCCAAACTTAGTATAAATAGGGTCAATAAGACCAAATGCAGTGCATATTGTACGCCGACGGGGATCAACGCCCGAATCACAGCGATCTACTAATACAGGCGCCGTCATCCACCATCATCGCAGGACGACATCCAGCAGATACGCCGCTGCGGGGAGCGCGAACAGGGCGTAGAGAGCGCCCGTCAGCCAGACGCCGGTCGACGCCTCCGGTCCTCCGCCGCCATGGCCCGCGCCGCCCGCACCGCCCGACTTGCGTCGGCCGCGCAGACGCGGGAACTCGCTCGCGGCAAACAGCCAGAGCAGGAGTGCGGTCACCGCCAGAACCGGCGCCAGTTGCGGCATCACCAGCCGGTATACGGCGCCGGACCAGAGCATCTGCGTCGCCGCCAGCGCGTACAGGACGAGAATGACAAAGCGTACAAGGCGGTCCCGATTCTCCATTAGGCGAGGCTCCCCGTCAACCACAGATTTACCAGAACCGCCACCGCAAAGATCAACAGTGTAACAACCGACAGGCCAAGCGTGACGGTCCTTGGGCCAAACGTCTGCGGCAGCGTGAACACATTGCGCAAGTCGATCATCTGGCCCGCCAGCAGAAACGCCAGGATCGCTCCGGGAGAAAACAGGCCCACGAGACTCGCGGCAATAAACGCGTCCGCCGCGGAACAGAGCGACAGGGCGCCGCCCACTCCCATCATGAGGGCGATGGACCAGACGGAGTGCTGGGTGAACGCCGTCACGGCGTGCACGGACAGCACCCCCTGCGCCATGGAGGCAAGCAGAGCGCTCGCGACAAAAAATGGTCCGACGACAAATACTTCCCCCGACGCATGCGACAGCATGTGTCCGAATCCCCGCGCATGGCTGGCGCCCCCCGCAAAACGCCGCCAACCCTCCGTCAGGCCGTCCTCGCGAAAGCGCACGATCCATCCGCCCGCAACCGCGATGAAAAATGCCGCTCCGGCGCGCAGGACAAGCCACTGCCAATGCTGGTGAAACGCGACAAACGTCGCCGCGAGCGCTACAATGTTGAGCGTGGGCGCACCGAGAACGAAGGTGAACGCGATCGATTCTCCGACCCCTTTGCGGCGCAGCGCGCGGGCAACCGGAATGGCGCCGCAGTCACAGACGGGCAGGGTCGCCCCGACTGACGCCGCCACGATGCGCCCGGCCAGATTGTCCGGCAGGAGAGACACGATGCCGCCGGACGATATCCA
>JAKACX010000091.1 GCA_021821055.1 Bacillota bacterium | reverse complement strand
AGCGACTATCCCAGGCAGACTCGGCGTCAGAACGGCCTTGATACCGCGCTTCTCGGCAAAGCGCAAGTCAGTCCCGCCGGGAGCGGAAGCGATGTCGATCACGACACACGCCCGGGGAATGCGCGACAGTACGTCCGAGGTTAAAATGGGCGCCGGGATCGTGTTAAAGATCACGTCCGCATCGACCAGGGCTTCGTTCATCTGCGCCAGCGGATGCGGTGTGAGCCCGAGTTCCGCGATGCGCGCCAGATCGGCCGGCCTTCGGGAGCACACACGCACGCGCGCGCCCAAGCCGGAAAGGGCGCGCGCCAGCGTCATGCCGCAACGCCCCAGGCCGAGAACCACGCATGTCGATCCGTGGAGCGTGATGTCCGTGTACTCCATGGCCAGGGCGATGGCCCCCTCCGCCGTCGGGATGGAATTCAGGATCGCCACTTCATCCAGTTCCATCAGGCGGATCAGTTGCAGCCCGTGGCGCCGCGCAGCCGCTAGAAGCGCCGGCCGGGCAATCCCGGTGAAGATCGGCGCCGACTTGCGGACGGCCGCAAAGTGCTCGTCGCCCAGTCTGAGCGGCGTATCGGAAAACCGCGCTTCGACCATGCCATCGTCACTCATGCCGGCCACAGGGAGCACAAGCACATCCGCGTCTCTCAATGCGTCGGGTTCCAGCACCCGCTTTTGCATATCCGGAAAGCTCTCCTGCATATGGTCGAAACCATACAGCCACGCCGACGCGTCCAGATCGCTGACGTACCGCACGACTTCAATCATGCGGGCGTCACCGCCGATGAACGCCATCTTGACTCCCGTGAGCATATCCCGGGACCCCTTTCAACCCATTGTACGCAAACACGCGCAAATAGCAAGGCACGTCATCGCCGCGTCGGACTGCAACAGCCGTCTGCGCACAGGATATGCCGCGTCGGCGTCAAGGGTGAAAGCCCACTCCGGGGTTGTCCGTCGATCCAAAGCCTCCGCTGCGGACGGACGGGTCTGGTCGGCCCGATCCGTCGTCGTCGGTCAGGCGAAAGGCGAGAAACACCGCTTGCGCCACCCGCTCGCCCCGCGGCAGCACAGCGTCCGTCTCCCGCATGTTCCACAGGGGGACGTAGATGTGCCCGCCGTTTTCCGGGTTTCCATAGTAGTCGGCGTCGACGACGCCGACTCCGTTGGCCAGCATGAGTCCGTACTTTGGCGCCAGGCTGCTGCGCGCGAAGATGCCGAGGAATTCTCCTTGGGACAACAGGGCGCGCACGCCCGTCGGCGCGAGGACCACCCTGCCGGCCGGCACCGTGACCGTCTCACAGACGGCCAGGTCGTAGCCGGCCGCTCCCGCGGTCTGGCGCGCCGGCAGTCGGAGACCGGCGGACACGACGCCAGGCGTCCACTCGAAACGGCGCATGTCACAGCCACCCTTCCTTCGGGAGTCGAAGGGCGTGCGTCTCCGGGCCTATTGCCACCATCGAGAGCGGTCCACGGAACAGTTCCCCGGCCACGCGCAAGACATCCGGAACCGCAACGCCCTCGATCAGGGAGATGGTCTCGTCCCACTCAATCTGGCGTCCGAGCAGCAACTGATTCTTTCCAATCCTGCTCATCCAGTTCGACGTGCTCTCCATGCTCAGTATGAGCGATCCCTTGACCTGGTTCTTCGCCTTGCGCAGTTCCTCCTCCGTCACCCCGCCCGACACAAGCTGGCCGACCGTTTCCAGGAGTACGTCAAGCACGGTCTGCGCCTGTGCCGGAGAAGACCCGAAGTACAGCGTGAGCAATCCGCAGTCGCGAAAGCTGTTGTGATACGAGAAGACATTGTAGGCGAGACCGCGTTCCTCGCGAATCTCCTGAAACAGACGCGAACTCGAACTCGCGCCGAGGATGTTATTCAGCAGCGCCATCGTGTAGGTGCGCGGGTCGTCGTACCGGAACCCGGGCGTCGCCAGACACACGTGAACCTGTTCGATCGGGCGCGCCTCATAGCGCTCACGGGCAAAAAACACCGGGGCGCGCTCCGGCGCATCCTTCGGCTGCCGGCGAAATCCACCAAACAGCCGTTCCAGCGTCGCCATTGTCGCGTCAGGATCGATCTTGCCCGCCAGTGAGATCACCCACTCGCGCGGTGTGTAACGGTGCTCCACATAGTCGAGCAGCCGTATCCGGTCGACGCCGGACAGAGTCTCCTCGGTTCCAAGTATATTTGCTCCAAGCGGATGATCAGGATAAACGTGTTCGACAATCAGATCGTGGACCAGTTCCTCCGGGTTGTCTTCATACATCTTGATCTCTTCGATGACGACGCGCTTCTCGCGCTCCAGTTCCACCGGGTCGAACTGCGAATCAAACATCATATCCGCCAACGTCGACAGGGCGAGATCCGCGTGCTCATCCAGGACGCGGGCGTGAAAGCAGGTGTACTCCTTGGTTGTGAAGGCGTTGACCTGGCCGCCGATACCGTCGAACACCTCCGCCAACTGACGCGCGGTGTACGTTCCCGTGCCCTTGAAGAACATGTGCTCGAGAAAGTGCGATATGCCGTTCACTTCTGGTGTTTCATCGCGCGTTCCCGTGTGGACCCAAACGCCCATACTCACAGATCGCGCCGTCGGAATCGGCTCCATGACCACCGTGACACCGTTTGAAAGCTTGGTTTGATAAACCAAAGACACCCTCCTTGCTGCAAAAAGCCACCTGAGAGACTGGGCCGCCGCCGCGCCCCGGTGATTCACGCGGATAGTGCGCCTGCGCGCGAATGGGCCGCGCGTGGCGGTCTCACGTCTTGGCCGGCATGCCGGCGGGCCGCAGATCCCGGCCCCGCTCCACTATACCAGACGCCATATCGCGCCTCAACCCGGCGGCGGTCAGCGCCTCGTCCAGCGTGGCCGGAGTCGGACGGACTGGCGAAAGCAATTGCGACACGGTGACGAGGCGGTACCCCGCCTGGCGCAACTGGCGGATCATAACGGGCAGCGCGGCCACCGTGGGCGCCGTTGGGTGCATCAGCACAAGCGCGCCCGGTGTCCCGCGGCTGACGATCCGATGCACGATCACGGACGGCGCCGGACGGCGCCAGTCAACCGTGTCCAGCGTCCAGAGCACCGTCTTCATGTTCATGCCGGCGGCCACGCGGACGACCAGCGGGTTGAAATCGCCGGCGGGCGGCGCGAACAGCGTGACATTCTTGCCGGTTGCCGCGGTGATCGCGCTGTTGGTCCGCTCCATCTGGAAAATCATCTGGCTGCGCGACAACCGGCTCATCATCGGATGGTTGTAGGCGTGACTGCCTACCTCCATGCCCGCCGCGACGATTGCCCTCGCCACACCGGGGTTCGCCTTCGTCCACGAACCGTCGAGAAAGAACGTACCGGTCACGTGGTGTTCGCGCAGGATCGAAACGATGCGCATGACGAATTCCGTGCCCCACGCCACGTTGAACATGAGGCTCATCTCGCGCTTGCCGGGGTTGCCCCGGTAAATGGGCGCGGCAACGAGGTCCGCCATGACCGTTCGGGGCGTCGTTTGGGAAAAGACCATCCGCGTATTCAGCCCGTCCCAATGCCTCATCGTCGCGGGTATGTCAAGCACCGCGCCATTTAACTCGGGAATCAGCTTCCATACCGGGTCGATTCGGGCGTTCACCGGAGGTGCGTCGAGCGCCCGCTTGACCCGGTCGAGCACCGCGCGCTCCGGGCCGGGCGCCCCGGCCAGGGCTTGCTCCAGGGCGCTCTTGGGAGACGGCCAGAGCGGCGCGAGCGCCAGCAGCGCGACGGCGCACAGCCCGATCAGCATCGCGTGCTTCGAGAAGAAATAGAGACGGACCGCCCTGCGTCTTCTGGCCAACCGGAATCCCCTCCCGGGGACGTGCGTCGGCGCCATCGCGCGGACCTGGTCACGGTTCCCCACGGACAAGGTATGTGTTCCCCGACGCGATTAGACCGCCTGTGGGCGCGCGCCAGTTGCCATGAGTCAACCCCAGAGCGCAGTCGGCGGGCCGACTGC
>JAKACX010000039.1 GCA_021821055.1 Bacillota bacterium | reverse complement strand
AAAGACGTAGTTCTCCAGCAGGAACCCGAGCCCGAACGACCAGAAAGCCCAACTGTCCGTGCCCGTCCAGCGCTCCCCGCGCTGCACTTGTTGACTCATCGTTCCCCAACCCCCTCTTTCTGGTCCGCGCCACTCTCTGGTACCGTCGCACCGAACAGGCAACGGTCGGCGGCGGGACGTGCGGTGCGGCACAATCCTGATCCGGCACAACTCTCCGAATCTGCGGTGCACAGAACGCGTGTATTGGTGATGCAAAGAATTCGTGATGCGGACCCGAATTCCTGCTTGATTAGGGTTTAGCCCATCTGCAAGATTCAGCCCATCCGCGTTTCAGTATGCCTGAGGAAGCGCGCGCATATTACTCAGCCCTGCGCTGCGTCTTGCGCATGACGGCGAGGATGTGGGTTCCGCCGTCGATGGCGCCAGGCTCGCGGCAGACCTTGACTTCCCAGTCGAGGATGCGGTTCCACAGCGGTGGATTATTGCGCGCGATGTCATCCAGCGTCGCCTCGTGACCGGGCGACAGGAAGTTAGCGGCCGACGCGTCCACGATCGTGCAAGCGTGACGTTCGAGCAGCGATTTCAGTTCCGACCAGCGAAACATGTGGCAATCGTGTCCATTGTCGGCAAGTTCGCCGAAGAGATCGCCCCTGGCGAGCACCTGTTCAATCAATTCCGGCCGATACTGCCCGAGAATGGCCGGGAAGAACGCGCGCGTCGTGCCGATGGACGACATCACGCTGAACAGCACATGGCCGCCGGGTCTCGTCACCCGCAGCAGTTCGGACATGGCCTGATCGAAGTGGTCAAACATGTAGCTCAGCGGTCCCCCGTAGCAGACGACCGCATCAAAGTGGTCCGTCTCATAGTGCGAGAGGTCCGCGATGTTGAGCAGCCTGCGGTCTACGACGCTGTTTTCGCAGTCAGCCGCGCCGACTTTTTGCCGATTCAGGGCGAGTTGCTCTGGGGAGATGTCTCCGACGGTCACCTGGGCTTGCAACCGCGCCAGCTCGATCGTGAATCGGCCCGGGCCCGCACCCGCTTCGAGCACGCGGTCGCGCGGGTGAATATACTTGCGCAGGTACCATTGATGGATGTGAAAGTTCACCTGATTCGTGGCGTTCTTGACCAGGCGCTCCCATTCCTTTGCGCCGTACTCGTCGTAGTACCGGCTTGTGTGTCCCGGGTCGTACAAGTCGGGTCCGCCGCTGCCTTCGATCGTCTTGTCCATGTTCGCCTCCGATGCCAACCCTTTGTCCCGCGTCAAAAGCCGTCGCCAATGCCGACCCTTCCCCTTCGTCCCTGCGCGCCAAAGGTCGCATCTCCGGCAAAGGCCCTTTCCTGGTGGCAGGCATGAGTCGGGGTGTATGCCTCAAGGGAACCGTGATAAACCAAATTTCGGAAGGCGCATAACGGACTTTATCACATGTCCCCTGGACGGACAGACCTGCGACGGACCGACGAAAATTCATAAATAAACCAAAAATGGATGTCATGTTCATCGAGCAGTGTGGTGCTCGCTGTGCAGTGTGCTCCATCGTCGCATCCATTTACGGTACGGCAGAGTACGCCATTTGTCTACGAATTTTTGCACGGCGGGTGGGTGTCGGACGTGGTGCAGGGTGCGCGACCGTGGGGTTAGGGACGCGGGACCGGGCGTCGGACGCGCTGCGAGGTGCGGCCGCGATAACACAAGTAATTGGGCTTATGCAACCTAAATAGTTCCACATTAGAGTCCCTTATTGGTTCTATTCCGCCAATAAGCCCAATTTCCATCACTAAATTGCCCAAAATGGGCGCATAGGCGGACAATAGGCCCAATTTCCGGTCTTAAGGTCCACTCCATGCGTGCTGGCGGGTATGTCGGCGGCAGGTGCTCCTACAACGATGGCTCGCGCGATCCACATCTGTGAGTCGCGGGTCGGAACCGGAGGCTCCGACGGACCTGACGGACCTGACGGACCTCGGGATGTGATGAGTCGGATTGAGCTTGCAGAAAATTCATTCGAATGGCATAGAAATTGCCCCTTTTATCGTAAAAATGTGATATAGTGTGCGAAAAGGAGGTGGGCAACATGTCCGGATTTTTCGCGACGTACGGGATAGCTCCGACTAGCGGGATTACTGCGGCGTACGGGATCTCTGCGTTTTGCGGGGTTACCGCGTCTTGCGGGATCGCTCCGTTTTGCGGGAGTGCGCTCTGTTGTCCACGACCCACAGTTGGTCCGCCGGAACCCTGATACGGGGGGGCTGGTCTGATCAAAACACTGTCCGGGAACCGTGGCGACATCGCCAGCGGTTTTTTTGTGGTTTCTAACGGCCAGATTTCGTGCTGGTTGGTTTCAATCGGCCTGGTTTCAATCGGCCAGGTTTCGCACAGCGGTTCTGGATAGGGGTGTGCCGTCTCTCATGTTGCAATCTGCAAAGCTGCCGATTCGCGAATACCTCGGGCTGTTTTCCCGCTATCTGCGGCCGCAGTGGCGCCGGGTCGTGTTGCTGGTTGTACTGCTCACCGGGAGCGTCGGTCTGCAACTCGTGAACCCGCAGATCGTGCAACAGTTCATCAACAGCGCCCAGGCGGGGGCCGCGCCGCGGTCGCTGGTCGGCCTGGCGGTCCTGTTTATCGCTGTCGGGTTTCTCAATCAAGCGGTGTCGGTGGTCGGCACTTATTTCGCGCAGCACGTGGGCTGGACCGCGACCAACGATATGCGGATGGACCTTGCCCGTCACTGTGTCGGGCTCGATCTCGCGTTTCACAAGGAGCACTCATCGGGTGTCATGATCGAACGGATCGACGGGGATGTCAATCAGCTCTCAAACTTCTTCTCGCAGTTCCTGCACCTCGTGATCAGCAATCTCCTGATGTTGGTCGGCGTGCTGGCGATCCTGTTCACAATCGACTGGCGTTTGGGTGTGTCGACCACCCTGTTTGTCGTCATTGGCATGCTCGCGCTTGACAGGATCCGGCGCTGGGCTGTCCCGCACTGGAAACGCATGCGCGAGTTGAGCTCGGAGTTCTTCGGCTTCCTTGGAGAGCGCCTGGCCAACACGGAGGATACCCGGGCCAATGGCGCGACGGAGTACGTGTTGCGCCAGTTGTACGACATCTTGCGACTCTGGCTTCCGGTCAGCAAGCGGGCCGGCATGGCGGGGTTCTCCATGTGGATCACCACGCTGCTCGTCTTTGCCCTGGGGAACGCCGTCGCCTTTGGCCTCGGGTACCACCTGTGGTCCGGGGGCGTCATCTCGATCGGCACGGCATACGTCATCTTCTTCTATACCGGGATGCTCAGTCAGCCTATAGAGACGATCCGCACCCAGATGGAAGACCTGCAGCGCGCCGAGGCGAGCATCCTGCGCGTGCGGGAACTGTTTGCCCGGCAGCCGTCCATCAGCGGCGGCTGCTCGACGGCGCTGCCGCCGGCCGCCCTCGCGGTAGCCTTCGAGGGCGTGACCTTCGCGTACGACGATGGCCGGCGGGTGCTGGACAATGTGTCGTTTTCTCTGGCGGCCGGGCGCGTGCTGGGCATCATTGGGCGTACGGGCAGCGGCAAGACGACAATGGCCCGCCTGCTCACGCGCCTGCTGGATCCCGTGGCTGGCGCGATCCGTATTGCCAATGTGGATACGCGCAGCCTGACCCTGCCCACGCTGCGGTCGCACATCGGCTTCGTGACGCAGGATGTGCAGCTGTTTCACGCGACAGTGCGGGAGAATATCACTCTCTTCAACCCGCTCATCGCCGATGAGGAAATCCTGGCGGTGCTCGAACGCCTTGGTCTGACCGAGTGGCTGCGACGGCTGCCCCTGGGACTCGATACGCTGCTGCAGGGAACGGGGGGACTGAGCGCCGGGGAATCGCAACTCCTGGCGTTCGCGCGCGTGTTCCTGTCCGACCCGGGTCTGATTGTGATGGACGAGGCGTCGTCCCGCCTGGACCCTGCCACCGAGCAGTGGATGGAGCGGGCGGTCAGCCAGGTGCTGTCGGGCCGCACCGGAATACTCATTGCGCACCGCCTGGCCACGCTCGAACGGGTGGACGACATCCTGATCCTCGAACAGGGGCGCATCGTCGAGTACGGCCCGCGTCTGGCGCTGGCGCACCAGGAGGATTCACGCTACCACAACCTGCTCCACGCAGGAATGGCGGAGGTGCTCGCTTGAAAACTCTCACGACGCTCTGGCGTCTGGCGCGCTTTCAGCCCTGGCTGTATCTGTGCAATCTGCTCCTGTGGACGACGATCCACGTGTCGCCGATCATACCGGGTCTGCTCACCCAGCAGATCTTCAATCACTTCACGCGGCGGCCTGGCGCCGGCAGTTCCGTGTGGGACCTGATCGCGCTGCTGATTGGCTTCACGGTCGCGCGGATGGCTTTGATCGCGGTCGGCGGGCTTGTGGCGATCGTGAACAACTTCTCGATCAACGCGCTGCTGCGCCGCAACCTGCTTGAGCACATCCTGCGCCGGCCCGGCGCGCACGCGATTCCGGGAACGACGGGCGAGGCGATTTCGCGTTTTCGGGAGGATGTGGAGCAGTTGGGGACCGCCGTCGACAACACCCTGGACCTCGTCGGTTCCACGGTGTTTGCGGTGATTGCGGTCTTCATCCTGGCCCGCGTGAGCGTGCATATGACGGTGTTCGTATTCCTGCCATTGACCGTGGTGATCGCTGCGGCGCAGATGGCCACCTCGCGCCTGCACCGCTATCGGGAGGCCGGGCGCGAGGCGACGGGACGCGTGACGAGCGCGATCGGGGAGATGTTTGACTCGGTGCAGGCGATCCAGGTGGCGGTGGCCGAGGAACGGGTGCTGGCGAACCTGCGGTCGCTCAGCGACGCGCGCAGGCGGCTCATGGTGCGCGACGCACTGCTCACGCAGGCGCTCGACTCCGTGTTTGCCAACACGGTCAGTCTCGGAACCGGCTTGATTCTCCTGCTGGCCGTCGGCGGCATGCGTTCCGGCAGCTTCACCGTGGGGGACTTCGCGTTGTTTGTCTTTTACCTGGGATTTGTTACGGAGTTCACCATGCGCATTGGCCGCATGATGACCATTTACAAGCAGTCGGGCGTCGCCGTGGCGCGGTTGCAGGAGTTGCTGTTCGGGGACGACCCGCGCGTCCTGGCCGAGCCACGGCCGCTGCGCGCCGCCGAGCCGCAGGCGTCGCGCGAACACTTGGACCTGCCGCGGGAGAAACTGCAGCGCCTCGAGGTGTCAGGTCTGACGTTTCGCCACCCGACGTCGGGAAAGGGGATATTCGACATCAGCTTCGCCATCGATGCGGGCGAATTGGTGGTCGTCACGGGACGGATCGGATCGGGCAAGACGACGCTGCTGCGTGTGCTGCTCGGGCTTCTGCCCAGGGAGTCCGGCGACGTCGTCTGGAATGGGCGGCCGGTGACCGATCCGGACAACTTCTTCGTGCCGCCGCGCTCGGCGTACACGCCGCAGGTCCCGACGCTGTTCAGCGACACAATGAGGGAAAACACGCTGCTCGGCATCCCCGCCAGGCAGCCGGAAGTGGAGGCGGCCGTCCGTCTGGCGGTGCTGGAGGACGATGTCAGGTCGCTCGAACAGGGCATGGAGACCCGCGTCGGTCCGCGCGGCGTCAAGCTGTCGGGCGGGCAGGTCCAACGCACGGCCGCCGCGCGGATGTTCGTGCGGGAAGCGGAGGTCTATGTGTTTGACGACTTGTCCAGCGCGCTTGACGTGGAGACGGAACGGCTGATGTGGCAGCGCGTGTGGGCGCGGGATATGCGCAGCGCCTGCCTGGTCGTCTCGCACAGGCACGCGGTGCTGGAGCGGGCGGACCGGATCGTCGTGCTGCGCGACGGACGCGTGGAGGCAACCGGCACACTGCAGGAGTTGCTGTCGCAGTCGCAGGAGATGCGGGAACTGTACAAGGTGACGGTGTGAGAGGGGGAGGGGTGGCTGCCGTGACGGTGCCGCGGTGACAGGGTGACGCCGCGGCCACCGAAACGCGCAGCATCGCGCGCCCTTCACAGCGTCGCGAAGGCC
Organism: Bacillota bacterium; assembly: GCA_021821055.1. Lineage (GTDB taxonomy): Bacteria > Bacillota > Bacilli > Alicyclobacillales > SLC66 > JAKACX01. Next base: position 13,662 of record JAKACX010000039.1, on the reverse strand, counting down.
ATGTAGACGCCGAACGCCATGATGGCGCCGGAGATCGTCCAGACGGTGTACTTGTACACGCCTTTCATGCGCCACGCGGCCGGGAGCGCCCCTGCTTCAAGGAGCAGCAGGAAGCCGAGGACAATTGGCAACAGCATGGCGTTCATGACCTCGACGTCAACGGTCAGCGCCACGAGATTCACGCTGAGGATGACCAGCAGTGCGCCGCCGATGTGCGCGAGCGAATAGATCGCATAGAACGGCTTTGCGTCGCGCGGTCGGTCGTTCAGGCTGTGTTTGAAACCGAATGCTTCGCCGATCGCCCACGCGGCGGCAATGGATACCACGAGCGCGGCGATGAAGCTGGCGCCGAGCATGCCGAGGCCAAACAGGGTGTTGGCCAGCGACCGACCCAAGGCCGGCGTCAGCGCGGAGGCGATCTGCGATACGCCGTCGAGCGGCCGGTTGGGGTGGGTGCGGCCGATCGTGGCGGCGGTTGCGACGACCACGGCAATCATCAGCAACTGGGAGACGATCGCGCCGACAGCGGTGTCGAGGCGAGCAGTCCGCACTCGCGCTCTGGTCAGTTGCTTGTCGATGACGGCGCCCTGCTGGTAGAAGATCATCCACGGCATGATCACGGCGCCGACATTGGCCGCCAGCAAAAACAGGTAGCCGGGTGCGCGCCACGGCGCCGAAGTCATGCCGGCAACGAGTTGCCCGGGGACGGGGTGCACCATGAACGCCATGAGGATAAAGAGGAGCTCGAACAGTCCCACGCTGATGCCAATACGCTCGATGCGCCGGTAACTGCCGGTCAGTCCGAGCGCGACCAGGATGACCGTCGCGGCGCCGACCGACATCCAGTCAGGCACGCCAAACAGTTGTCCGACGCCGGCCACGCCGCTGAGTTCCGTGATCAGCGCGCCAACGGCGGACAGGAAGAGGGTGCCGACGGACAGCAGAGCCCATTTCATTCCGTAGCGCTCCCGGATCAACTGGCCGTGGCCTTTCCCCGTGACCACCCCGAGACGGACCGTGATCTCCTGGATGACATACAAGACCGGGATCAGAATCACGAGCGGCAACACCATCCCGTAGCCCCACCGGGCGCCGGACTGCGCGGCTGTGATGATGCTGCCGGCGTCCGTGTCCGCCAGCATCACCATCAGTCCAGGACCGACGGCGGCCAGCAGCCAGGACAGCCGACGAAGGCGCGCAAACCTTGTATAACTCACGTCAGCGTCCAAGGCAGTCCCCTCCGTGTCAACGCGCGACCCGCGGTCCAGGATGATAGCCCATGGAGAGCTCATCGAGGACCGGCTGATGGGGGCTGCGAGGCTAATCTAGGCATAAAGTGAAACCCGACTAATTTAGTAAACAATGCGTCGGATGCAATTATATGCTCAGTCCGTGGGGGAGTAAATGGTCATATCGGACTGCGGCCATGGTGCAAACGGCCCATCCGGCGCGCAGCAGCAGTTCGTGACTGCCGAACGCCGCGCGTGACGAGTCGACGGGACTGGACAGCGGTCTATTTCAGGCCATTGACGGTCTAATGTATTTAGATTATGATCTAATCACATTAGATAAATCGTTTAGGAGCGATGCTGTGTGCGCATGACGCCGTTCGGTCATTGTGTCCAACTGACGTTTTTTCCGCGTCTGTTTCCTGTGAATTGCTATATCGTTCGGGAAGATGACGGGATCACGCTGGTTGACACGGGCATTTCCGCGAGTGTAAGAGATATCCGGCAAGCGGTCGGATCAATGGATCTGCCAGTGGTGCGGATTCTCCTCACGCATGCGCACGGCGACCATGTCGGCGGTCTCGACTTGCTGCGCGAGGTGTGGCCGGCGGCTGAGGTGCTGATCTCCGCGCGGGACGCTCGACTCCTGCGCGGGGATACCACGCTGGATCCCGGGGAACCGCAGAGCAGGATACGCGGCGGAGTCAAACCTTGCCGCACGACGCCGACCCGGTTGCTCCAGGCGGGAGATCGGGTCGGGTCGCTCGAGGTGGTTGCGAGCCCAGGGCACACGCCGGGGCATATGGCGTTTCTCGACACGCGGGACCGTTCGCTGCTGGCGGGCGACGCGTTCCAGACCCGCAGCGGCGTTGCGGTCGCCGGTACAGTCAGGCCGGGTTTCCCGTTTCCGGCCTGGGCCACGTGGCACAAGCCGACGGCGCTGCAAACCGCACGGGAGCTCCATCGGTTACGTCCCTCGTGGTTGGCTGTGGGACACGGAGACGTGCTGCTCGATCCGCTCTATGCCATGGAACGGGCCATCGCCGAGGCGGAGCGCAGGCTTTCGCGAATGGAACAACGACTGAAGGGGACGGTGTAGCGGTGGCGGGAAGGGTTGGATTGGATAAGCAATCGGTCGTCGAAGCAGCGGCCAAGATGGCGGACGAACGGGGCCTGCAGCGGGTGACGCTGTCCGCGCTCGCCGACAGTCTTGGTGTGCGGACGCCGTCGTTGTACCATTATATAGACGGGTCTGACGGGTTGCGGCGTGAATTGGCCCTTTACGGTTTGCGGGGCCTCGGGATGGGTCTGCAGTGGGCGGCCGTCGGCAAGCAGACGGATCAGGCGATTGAGGCGATGTTCCTCAGTTACCGCGCATTTGCGCGCGAACACCCCGGGGTCTACGAGGTCACGCTGCGCGCGCCGGACCCGTTGGACGAGGAATTGCGCTCCGCGTCGCAACGGGTGGTCGATACGGTTCTCGCGGTCCTGGAACCTTATCGCCTCAGCCCCGACGATGCGATTCACGTGGTTCGGTCGTTTCGTGCGACAGCGCACGGTTTCGTGGCGCTCGAGGCAGCGGGGGCATTCGGTTTGCCGCTTTCTCCGGAGCAGAGCTATCGCAGATTGATAGCGGTCTTTCTGAACGGGCTGCGCATGCTGGAGTAGTTGATCGTTCCGGATGGCTTGATGGCAATGGTCTTGGTCAATTCGGCGTAAGGCAAGCCTTCACGCCGACAACGCCCAGCACCGGAGGCAGTATGCTGTGGATTGTCTGGTCGCGGTCGGGCGTGTCCATTAACATGAGGTTGGCGACAGCGATGTCAAACCGATTGTCGGGGAGCGCGCGGAGGGACTGTGCATCGTCGTGCACCCATTCGATCGTTTGGGTGGACGAGCGCGTCCTGGCCAAGTTGAGCAATTCTCCACTCAGATCCACACCCGTTACGCGGGCTCCCGCACGCGCTAGTCTGCGGGCCAATTCTCCCTGACCGCAACCGACATCGCACACCTGATGGCCGGAAACCTCCTTGAGTTGGTCCAAAATGTACTCATATGCGCATTCGATGACCGGCGAATGTCTGGCGACCGCCTCGTCATACTCTCGGGCAAATCCGTCATAGTGAGACACGGGACATTTCCTCCTGATCCTGGACGCGCGGCGGTTCCGATGGGGTGGCCTCGCAGCTGGGTCGTGGACACGGCTGCACCGCCATCATAGTCTGATTATTTTGCACCGTCAATGTGCGACGGTCGCGTTGGGCGATGGGATTATGCTATGTTTGCAGCAGTCCCGCCGCGTTAGCTGCGGGCGTCGCGGGGGTGCGAGGACTGCGAGCTTTCGAGGGGGCCGGCGCGTGGAAGAGGCGAACTCAGGTGTTGTGGGCATGGATCTGTTTCTGCGTATCACCTTGCACCGAATGACCGATCACTATCTGATCAAACTTGTGCGCGCGATTCGGGCGATGGACCAGGAACAGTTGTGGCGGCATCCGTCCCAGGCGCTCAATTCTACCGGTGGAATCGTCCTGCACATCGTGGAGCACGTGCGCAGAAGCGCGGAGACGTACCGCGCGACCGCGCTTCCTGCGCATGGGCAGGGGATCGAGGAGCATTTCCCGGATGCCGGATTCTCGCCAGATGAACTGGCCGCTACGGTGGAGTCGACGTTCCGGGAGTGGAGCGAAGTGATGAGCCGGGTGACTGCGTCCGAGTGCCAGGCCGACGACATGCATCGCCTCTTTCATTTGGTCGAGCACACCGGGTATCACCTGGGCCAGATCATCGACCGGACCCGCACGATGACTGCGGTGTCCTTCCAATTCTGCCAGACCGGCCTGAACGTGCGGAGCCTGCGCGAGTTCATCGACCGGCGTCCATCGTCAGGTGGGCGGTGAACCCTGCATCGGTCAGCCGGGACGCCATCTGACGCGGTTTGCCAATCACTGTCCCGCTGCTCCGATTTTTCACGCGTTCCCGAGGAGGCCCATATTGTCCGCTGTCGCCATTTTTCTGGTCGTCACCATATTCCCGTCGTGCTGAAGGAGACGCAGGGTTCGCGACGGATAGCGGCGGCGGGGATCATCACCGCGAGAGCTCCAGGATTCCGAGCAGATCCGCTTCGTGAAAGGAAAAACGGCTGAGAATCTTAAGCGAGCGCACGTCGTCCGTGGTGAACCTGCGAATCGCTCCAGGCCGCTCCCCCATGAAGACGCAATCCAGAAAGATGGCTTTGCGTTTTTGGGCGATGGCGTGGAGAACCTTGGCTCCCGATGTGCCCAGGTCGAGAAACAGGACACCCGCAGACTCCTCACGGTGCGAGCGTCCGGCGAGTTCGGTGATGAGGCGGCTTCCAATTCCCTCGTCACTCATGAGTGGATTGCCGAGTCCAATGATTTCTCATTGATTCCAGTATGCTATAACGTAATGCAAGACAGCAAGACACTCCGGGAGGCGTGCATGATGCGAATCATTCTGCGTGACGGCAGGGTGGCCGAATTTCGCGAAATGCGAAGCGATCAAAGAGACCGGGCCGTCATCAGGGAACTGTTTGCTCACGTGTCGGCCGAGAGTCTTTACTACCGCTTTTTTCAGGCGGTGGGTGAACTGAGTGACGCGTTTATTGACAGGCAGTTAAGAAACAACGACGAGAACAATCAAACGCTGTTATGCATGGCGGGCGATCACGCCGTGGGGATGGGCTCGTACAGTCGAGTGGATGAAGAACGCGCGGAAGTGGCGTTCTTGGTGGACGATCGCATGCAGGGGAAGGGCATTGGCACAATGCTGCTGGAACACTTGGCGGAGATCGCCTGGCGCCACGGATTCAAGCGGTTTGACGCGCACGTTCTGACGGGGAACTACCGCATGATCGAGGTGTTCAAATCCAGTGGGTATGAGTTGAAGAGTACGCAGCGGTCGGACGAAATCCACTTGACGCTTCCACTGGCGCAGACGGAGCGCAGTCGCGCCTTCCGCGATACGCGTGAAAAACTGGCCACGGCGGCGTCCCTGGCGCCCTTTTTTCGTCCCCAAACCGTGGCGGTGGTTGGTGCGGCGCGCGATCCGGGATGCATGGCCCATATTATATTACGCCACATCCTTGACGGCGAATTCTGCGGCACGGTCCATTCCGTCGATGAAAACGCCCAGGCAGTGGACGGGATGCAGCCATACAGGAGCGTGTCTGACATTTCGGGACCGATCGACCTCGCGGTCATTGCCGTTTGCGCGCAGGACGCGCGAAGCGTGGCGGATGATTGTATACGTGCGGGCGTGCGCGCCGTCGTGGTCACGTCGGGCGGATTTTCAGAACGCGACTGGGAAGGGGTTCAGTCCGAACAGGCAATCACGCTCCGTTTGCGCGCTGCAGGGAGCCGCTTGATCGGGCCAAACTGCATGGGACTGGTCAATACGGCTCCGGACGTTCAGTTGAACGCCAGTCTTGCCACTCGCATGCCGCGCAGGGGCAACGTCGCGATTGCCAGTCAATCAGGCGCCCTCGGCATTACGATTCTCGAACATGCCAGCCGGATCGGACTAGGCGTCTCCAGTTTTGCCAGCATGGGCAACAAGGCGGATGTCTCCGGCAACGATCTGCTGCAATACTGGGAGGACGATCCCGATACAGGCATGATTCTTCTCTACCTGGAATCGTTCGGAAATCCCCGGAAATTCTCGCGCATCGCGCGCCGTATCACGCAGAAAAAACCGATCGTTGCGGTGAAGAGCGCCCGCACCGTGACCGGGGCGACAGTCTCGGAGGCGCGACTGAAGGCGCTGCCGACAAGCGACGCGATGGTTGACGGGTTGTTTCGTCGAACGGGCATCATTCGTGTGGATACGCTGCAGGAACTGTTTGACGTCGCGGCGCTTCTGTCCATTGGATCACCGCCCATGGGGAGGCGCGTCGCAATCCTGACCAACACCGCGGGCGGCGCCGTCATGACGGTCGATGCACTGTTGCAGGAAGGCCTGTCTCTGGTGCGGTCGCCGCTGGATGTGGGCTTTGAAGCGCTGGCGGGCGACTATCGCCGAGGCCTTTCGGAACTATTGGGCGACCCCCACGTCGACGCGGTCATCGTGATTTTCATTTCAACCGGGATGTCCGCCGGAGAAGAGGTTTCGCGCGCGATTGCGGAGACTCTGCGCGAAATGGATGCGGATACGCAGGAGTCTGCGCGGGAAGCGGGCAAGGGCCGGAGGATACCGACGCCCGGAACCGGTCGCGCAAAGCCGGTGGTCGCAAATTTCATGAGCACAGGCGACGACTCCGTCTGGTTCGTTGAAGCGGGTGAGTGGCGGGTTGCCGTGTACCCTTTTCCGGAACAGGCGGTGCGCGCCCTTGCGAAGGTGATGGACTACGCAGAATACTGTCGCGCCCCACGCGGGCATACGCCGGATTTGGAGAATGTCGATTGTGATCTGGCGCGAACCCTGGCGCGACATGCTATGCTGCCGGGAACCGATTTGTTGCCGGGCGATGTGGTCGTCGCCATCCTCGAGGCGGTCGGAATACGGGCGGATTCGCGGCGATCTCTTGTGACTGAGAAACCGATCTTGCGGATTGTTGCTGCCGTAGAGTGGGATCCGCTGTTTGGAATGGTGATTGGCTTACGAAGAGAACGGAATCGGAGCGCGTCGGAAATGGCAGATGCGCATCCGGTTTCCGACGCGGACGCGATCTGCACCACTCCGTTGACGGACCGCGACTGCAAGGATATGGTGAACAGTGTTTTGCGTGAAGATCCGGCCGTGTTGCGGTCATCCGCTGCCGCAGACCTGGAGGAACTGTTGCAACGACTGTCGCGATTGGTGGAAGAGGTGTACGAGATCAGTGGCGTTGTCCTGTCCGATATTGAGGTCAGTGAATCCGGGTACTGGATCCACCATCGCGTGATGGCGGCAGGAACGCGCCAGTAGAGGACATGTGACAATCCAAGTTGGAGCCGGCGCGGAGCGGTAGATACGGCAGACATTCTTATTTGGGGATATTCGGATAGGAAAATAACGGTGTAACATTTTGGTGTGTGCGGTCGTCTTTGTAATTGACACAGTCAAACCGCGCAACGGAGCGAATGAGCAGAATGATTCGAGACTACGCCACGTGAGGTGACGCCCGAGTGAAGGGATTGGATATAGAAGCGGCTGTAAGACACGCTCCCGACGTTCCGTTGGAACAAGGGCGCAGGAAGGAAATCGAGGCGCTGATCACGCAAGAAGTTCGGGCGCATTCGCGGCGATCAAGGACCGGCAACCGGAGGCGCTGGTTCGGCTTGACGCCAGGTTCGGGCAACAGGGCGCGGTGGTTGGCCTTGGCCGTGGCGACAGGAGTGCTGTGCATCAGCGCGGTTGTCCAAGGAAACGACCATCTCTCGCGTTATGCCGTGGCGGCTTCCAGGCATACGCAGACGCCGACAGGATGGAGTGCGATGCTGCACAATTGGAGAAAGTTTGGGCAGTACGGAGTTCATCTGCCGAAATTGCCCTTTGCGCCGACCTGGGTGTCCTCCAGCCAGGCGAACTTGTCACGAAGAGAGAAATTCTTCACCGCGACATTTGTCAATAAAGCCTCTGGGGACTTCCTCATCTTCTACGTGGACAATACGGGAAGGCCGGTGTCCATCTCCAATTATTCGATAAACGTTGGTTTGAGCAGGGCACGAGGCGTGTACTCAAGGCTGGGGGGACTTCAGGCACTGCAATGGAGGTACGGACGCTATCTTTGCTCGCTGCAGGTGGCACGCGGATTCAAGTGGAATTATGCAGAAAAATATCTCATGGAGGCCAAGCGGTATCTGACGATCCCTCAACTGATCAGCATCGCGAATTCCACCATGAAGTAGGCGGCAGGGTCTCCCGCGCACTCGGAAGAACAGTGCGCGGGATTGCTTGATTGATGCGAGGCGCTTGCCGTCGCCGGAGCTGGTCGGCGGATTGATTTTCGCGTGGCATTCACCCACAATAGACGTGAATTGCGCCGGACCTGAACGTCTACCGGCCGTGCCGGGGAAGGGGTGGGATGATGCCGACAAGGGCTCGGAGGCCGATTGACGTCGAGCGGTACATGCAGATCAGGGCGGCGTACGGCGCCCGGTTTTCGCATGACGACAAGCGGATGTACTTTTTATCGACGCAAAGCGGGTCGCCGCAGGTCTATGCGCTTGAGGACGGAGTGCCGTGGCCGCGGCAGATCAGCTTCTTCCGGGACAGGGTGCTTGGTCTGGCTCCGAATCCCGCGGGCGACGGCCTTGTGGTCAGCGTGGACGAAGGCGGCAACGAACGCAGCCAGCTCTACCTGCTGTCGGCGGACGGCGTGGAAGTGGAGGACCTGACGCGCGATCCGGACCATATCTACCGTTTCGGCGGTTGGTCGAACGACGGAGCGGTGTTTGCCTTCACCAGCAACGCGCGCAACAGCGCCTGTTTCGACGTGTACGTGTACGAGCTGGCGGCGCGCCGGGCGCGGCTCGTGCACGAGAGCGACCACACAAACCACGCGGCCGGGTTCAGCCCGGACGACGCCGCCCTGATCGTTGTGCGCCAACACGCCGCGCTGGACAGCGATCTGTTCCGCTTGGATATTGCGACGCAGGAAATGCGGCTCTTGACGCCGCACGAGAACGAGGCGCTGTACCATTCGCCGGAATTTTCGCGCGACGGGCGCGCGCTGTACGCCATCTCGGACCAAGGGAGCGAGTTCTCCCGGCTCATGAGGATCGACATGGATAGCGGCGGTGCAGAGTGGCTGACGGCAGATGACTGGAGCGTGACAGACGTCGCGCGAAGCCGCGACGGGGAGCACCTGGCGTACGCACGCAATGAGAACGGGACGACGGCGCTTTATGTCACGCGTCCGGGCCGGGGGGAGCAGGTCCCAAACCACACCGCGCAACCAGGCGCGCTGGCAGACGCACGCGGCGCGCGCGTCACGGGGTTGCCCGCGGGCATGGCGGAGGGGATACAGTGGCGGCGCCTGGAACCTGTCCTTGCTCTCACCGTGAGCGGCCCTCTGTCCGGGACCGACGTCTGGATGGTGGATGCGCGTGACGACAGCGTGTCGCGCGCGACGTACGCGTCCATATCGGGCGTTCCACAGGAGACGTTTGTCGCGCCGGAGTTGATCCATTATCCGTCGTTTGACGGACTCTCCATTCCCGCCTACCTGTATCGGCCACAGGGCGCCAGCGAGCCGGGTCCGGTGATCATCGACGTGCACGGCGGACCGGAAGGACAGAGCACGAATATGTTCTCCCCGCTGCGCCAGTACTTTGTCAATCGCGGCTACGCCGTGCTCGCGCCGAATGTCCGCGGAAGCGCGGGATACGGCCGCAAGTACCTGAGTCTCGACGATGTGCGCAAACGCATGGACTCGGTCGCCGATCTGGCGCGGTCTGTCGATTGGCTGGTGGCGCAGGGAATCGCCAGGGAGGGCGCCGTCGCGGTGATGGGCGGCAGCTACGGCGGTTTCATGGTCCTGGCCGCCGTCACGCACTACCCGGATCTGTGGGCTGCCGGAGTTGACATCGTCGGCATCGCCAATCTGCGTACGTTCATGGCCAACACCAGCCTGTACAGGCGCCACCTGCGGGAATGTGAATACGGAACGATCGAGCAGGACGGCGCATTTTTTGACGCGATCTCGCCGATTCATCACGTCGATCGCATCACGGCTCCACTCATGATCGTGCACGGGGCAAACGACCCGCGCGTGCCGGTTGACGAGGCGGAGCAGATGGTGGCCGCTTTGCGAGAGCGGACGCATCCGGTGTCGTACCTGCGGTTTTCGGATGAAGGGCACGGGATTGTCAAATTGGCCAACCGGATCACAGCCTACAGGGCGATCGCAGAATTCCTCGATGTGCACCTTCAGTGACTGACCGCCTTCAGTGACTGACCGCCTCCAGTGACTCCCCCCCCCCCGGATGCCGTCCATCCGGGGGTTGTCCTCATCTTTACCCAAGGTTAATATAGACGCAATAAAATCCACGAATATAACGGCTAAGATCAACTCAGATACACAATAATCCACGTCAATCCCTGGGGGGATGAGGATGGAGAGCCATGATGGACGGCAACGCGTCGTTTTTGTCCTGATTGACGGTCTCGCCCATGCGACCGCCGTGCGGATGCTCGGTTTCATGGGGGGCATGGTGGAATCGGGCGAGGCGCTGCAAGCGCGCGTGCAAAGCGTTCTGCCGAGTCTTTCGCGGCCGTGCTACGCGACCATTTTCACGGGCCTGCCACCGCTTGTGCACGGCGTCTGGGCCAATGATCAGGCAGCGCGCCTGGAGGTCGTCAGCATATTTGACCTGCTCGCCCGGGCCGGGCGGACATCGGCGGTGGCTGGGTACCACTGGATGAGCGAACTGTTCAGCCGCGGGCCGTTTGACCATGTGCGCGACATGGAACAGGACGGCAACGCCGAGGGAATCACGCACGGTCGCTTCTACTTCAATGACGAGTATCCGGACCAACACCTGTTCGCGCAGGCGGAACGGATGCGGGCGGAGCGCCGGCCGGACTTGCTGGTGATTCACCCGATGGGCTGCGACCACGCGGGCCATCGGCACGGCTCGTCGTCGCGGGAATACGCGGCAACCGCGGCGCAGATCGACTTTCTGCTGGCGAAATTCGTTCCGCGCTGGCTCGCGGACGGGTATCACGTCGTGGTGACGGCCGACCATGGAATGGACGAACAGGGGTTTCACGGTGGACCGGACGACCAGGTGCGGATCACGCCGCTCTACATGCTGGGGCCGTCGGTAAAGCGCGGCGGAGCGACCGACGATGTGCTGCAGCAGACCTCGCTTGCAGGGCTGCTGTGCGCGCTCCTGCGGCTCGGGCATCCGGAAACCATGGGCCTGCCCGACGCGCGATGGCGCGCGGAGTGGCTGCGCGACGCGACGGTTGGGATGGATGAAGTGACGGTCTCATTGACATAAGGCAGGAGCAGGACCATTACTCAAGGGAGTGACCGATGTGAAAAAGAGTTGGACTTCGGCGATCGCGGTTTCCGTTTCATTGACTGCTGTTCTCTCCTCCGGCGCAGGCGCCGCATTTGCCCAGACCGGCGTTCACGGCGCCCGCACGTCCGCGCGCCGCACGTCCGCAGTGCCGCTTGATCACTGGACGCCGGGGATCGTCGCAAAAGCGAAAGCCGAGGGGAACGTTCACGGTTTCGGGATGCCTGCCAACTGGGCCAATCTCGGAAACATGTGGGCGTCGTTCACACGGACCTACGGCATCCACGACCAGTATGTGGCGGAGGGAAACATGTCCTCGGCAGAAGAACTTCAGTCCTTTCAAAAGGAGAAGAACCATCCGATCGGAGACGTCGGGGACATCGGCATCTCTTTCGGTCCGACCGCCATTCAGATGGGAGTGGTTGCACCGTTCAAGAATCAGTACTGGAGCCAGATTCCGGCTGATTTGAAAAACCCGAACGGATACTGGGCCGCAGCATACTACGGCGTCATCTCGTTCGAAGTGAATCCGCAGATGGTCAAGCAGGTCCCGCATACTTGGGCGGATCTCCTCAAGCCGGAATACAAAGGCTTGATCGGATTCGGCGACCCCCGTCAGGCGGCGGAGCAGTTCGACGCCGTGATTGCCGCGTCGTACGCCTTCGGCGGCAATGCCAACAACATTCAACCCGGCATCAACTTTTTCAAGAAGCTCCACCAGATCGGCAACTGGACAGGCACGACCGGCAGTTCCGCAGCCATGAAAACCGGACAGATCGGCATTCAGATCACCTGGAACTACCTGTCTGAGGCGGACGCCAAGACATTCGCGGGAAGGCCGAAGATCCTCACGGTCGTGCCGACCGACGCCACGGTCGCGGGTCCGTACGTCGAAGTCGTCAACAAGTACGCTCCCCATCCGTACGCGGCGCGGCTGTTGAACAATTATCTCTTCTCCAACGCGGGCCAGATCTCCTATGCGCAAGGCGGCGCCTATCCAGTGCGGCTGAAGTACATCCACCTGCCAAAGAGCGTTCACCTGCCCGCCCTTAATTTGAACAAGGTGCACTTCCTCGCGGGAACGTTCGCCAAGGCGACAAAGACGCTCAACGCCGAGTGGGGCAGCCAGGTGCTCGGTCAGTAGAGCGCCGTGCGCGACGCATCCGCACGCCATGGAATCATGAAAATGAAGCGCCGCGGATGGCGACGTACAGATCCGCTTGCACTTTCAGGGTAGTGTGGAATCATGTTGGAAAAAGTGACGGCGGCGGTCCCGGGGGAACTGTGAAAAAGTCCGGAGCGAAATCTCAGACGGACATAGACAGCGTTTGAGGCGTTAGTCAAACGCTGTCTATGGACCGACCTGCGACGGACCGATCGAATTTGACAGTTCCCCTGGTGGCGCGAGGGACGCCGTCGCCGCCTTCGGGGGTGACGCACATGCGAATTCGGTTGGGGTGGCTACTGTTTGTGCCGGTGTTCGCCTTCCTGCTTGTGTTCGCCATCATACCGGCTGTCGGTGTGCTCGCGGTCAGCCTGCAGGGGACGCGCGGGCTTAGCTTCACATTCTATCAGCAGACGTTCTCGCAGCAATACCTGAACGCCTTCATCATGACATCTTCACTGTCCTTCTACAGCAGCCTGATCGCCCTTGTCTGGGGATCCGCGGTGGCCTGGAGTCTCGTGCGCATTCGCGCGCCGTTTGTGCAAAAACTGTTGCTCGCTCTCTCTTCCACGATGGCCAATTTTGCCGGCCTGCCACTCGCCGTCGCCTTCATGGCGACGCTCGGGACATCCGGTCTGTTGACCGTCCTGATCAACCAGTTATTTGCCGTCAATATCACCGCGCTGGGCTGGAACCTCGCCTCTTTCTCCGGACTGCTCGTGGCGTACCTGTCGTTTCTCACGCCGCTGGCCGTGATCCTGCTCCTGCCGGCGGTCTCGTCGCTGCGCAAGGAATGGGAAGAAGCGGTGTACACGCTCGGCGCGCCGCTGCGGACCTACCTGCGCCGCGTCGCGCTTCCCGTCCTGTTTCCGAGCATTGTCGGGACGCTCGCGCTGCTGTTCGCCAACGCCTTCTCGACGTACGTCACGGCGTATGAATTGGCCGGCGGCAGCGTCAATCTCGTGCCGATCCTGATCGGCTACATGGTGGACGGGAATGTGAGCATGAATCTGGGACTCGGCGACGCCCTGGCCATGGAAGAGATGGTCGTGCTCGGCCTGGCAGTGGTCGTGTATCTTGCCGCGCAGCGGCGCTCCCTGATCCGCTCGTTGGCCGACAGGAGTGAGAAGCGTGCGGCATAACTGGATTACGTCGACCATTGTGACTCTTTTTATCCTGGAAGTGGCGGCGCCCGTGGTCGGGCTGGTCATCTTCAGCGTGGACAATGACGGACTGGTCGGGCTCCAGAGTTACAGTGGGCTGCTTTCCGACACGTCGTTCCAGCACGCCCTGTTGCGCTCCC